>NZ_JBMNDO010000012.1:0-92630 GCF_052542855.1 Streptomyces sp. SAS_281 | reverse complement strand
CCCCCCCCCCCCCCCCCCCCCCCGGGGCGGTCCTCGCGGACGGTGGCGCAGGCGGCGGCGACCCCGGGGTGCGAGGTGAGCGCCGCCTCGATCTCGCCGAGTTCGATGCGGAAGCCGCGGAGCTTGACCTGGTCGTCCACGCGGGAGATGTAGAGGAGGCGCCCGTCGGGCGTCCACCGCACCAGGTCCCCGGTGCGGTACATCCGGCCGCCCGCCCGGTCGAACGGGTCGGCGACGAAGCGGGTGGCGGTGAGGCCGGCCCGGCCGTGGTAGCCGCGTGCGACGCCCTCACCGGCCACGTACAGCTCGCCGGTGACACCGGGCGGCACGGGGGTCAGCCGGTCGTCCAGGACGTACACGCGGGTGCCGTCGACGGGGGCGCCGATGGGGACGGTGCGGTCGGGGGCGAGGGGTCCTTCCGCGTGCTGGAAGGTGCTCATGGTGGCGCAGACGGTGGTCTCCGTCGGACCGTAGGCGTTGACGAGGAAGCGGTCCCGGGCCCAGGCGTGGACGAGGGCGGGCGGGCACGCCTCTCCGGCGAGGACCATGGTGAGGCCGGCGGGCAGGGAGTCCGGGGGCATCACGGCGAGGGCGGCGGGCGGGATGGTGAGGTGGGTGACGCCCCGGTCGCGGACCAGTCCGGCGAGGGCCGGTCCCGGCAGCAGGGCGTCGCGGGTGTCGATCTCCAGGCAGGCGCCGGTGAGCAGCCCCATGCACAGCTCCCAGAACGCGGCGTCGAAGCTGACCGACGCCATGTGCAGCACCCGGCTGCCCGGTCCGACGCGCAGCCGCTCGCTCTGCGTCGCGGCCATCGCCCGCACACCCCGGTGCGTGACGACGACGCCCTTGGGGCGGCCCGTGGAGCCCGAGGTGTAGATGACGTACGCCGGGTGGGCCGGGTCGGCGCGGACGGGCCGGGGTGCCGGGCCGCTCGCGGCGAGGTCGTCGGTGTACAGGTGCGGTACCGGGTGCGCGGGCAGGCGGCGGTGGAGTGCCGGGGTGGTGAGGAGCAGGCGGGGGCGCGCGTCGTCCAGCATGTAGGACAGGCGCTGGGCCGGGTAGTCGGGGTCCAGCGGCACATAGGCGGCGCCCGCCTTCAGGACGCCGAGGAGGGCCACGACGAGCTCGGACGTCCGGGGCAGCGCGACGGCCACCCGGTCCTCGGGGCGCACGCCCCGTTCGGTGAGGTGGCGGGCCAACGCGTCGGCCCGGGCGTCGAGTTCGCCGTAGGTGAGGGTGGTGTGCGCGTCGCGGACGGCCGGGGCGGCGGGGGTGCGCCGGGCCCATTCCTCGAAAAGGGCGGGGACCGTCGTGGCGGGCAGGTCCGCGGCGGGCCCGGTCCCGAGGGCGGTGAGGCGGTCGCGCTCGGCCGGGGTGAGCAGGTCGTACGTGTGCAGCGGGCGGTCGGGGTCGGCGGTGACGGCGCCCAGGAGCAGCACGAGCCGGTCGGCGAGGCCCTGGACGGTGGGCGCGTCGAAGAGTTCGGTGGCGTAGTCGACGGTGCCCCGCATGCCGTCGAGTGCGCCGGTGTCGTCGTAGGTCTCGGTGAGGGCGAACGACAGGTCGAACTTGCTGACCTCCGCCTCGGCGGGCACTCCGGTGACGGTGAGGCCGGGCAGGTCGATGGCGGCGGGTGCCTGGTTCTGGAGGACCAGCATGGTCTGGAAGAGCGGGTGGTGGCTCTGGGCGCGCGCGGGGTTGAGGAGTTCGACCAGCCGCTCGAAGGGCACGTCCTGGTGGGCGTAGGCGGCGAGGTCGAACTCCCGCACCCGGCCGAGGAGTTCGCGGAAGGTGGGGTCGCCGCTCAGGTCGGTGCGCAGGACGAGGGTGTTGACGAAGAAGCCGACGAGACCGTTCGCCGCCTCGTCGGTGCGTCCGGCGACGGCGGTGCCCAGGGGGATGTCCTCGCCGCCGCCGTGCCGGGACAGGACCGTCGCCAGGGCGGCCTGGAGGACCATGAAGGCGCTGGAGCCGCAGGCGCGGGCGAGTTCCGTCACGTGGCGGGCGGTGGCGCGGTCCACGGAGAAGCCGAGCGTGGCGCCGGTGTGCCGGGAGGTGGCGGGGCGCGGCCGGTCCCGGGGCAGTTCGATCGCCTCGGGCAGCCCGTCCAGCGCGTGCCGCCAGTGGGAGAGCTGCCGGCAGACGAGGCTGTCGGGGTCCTTCTCGTCGCCGAGCAGGTCGCGCTGCCAGAGGGTGTGGTCGGCGTAGTCGACGGGGAGCGGTGCCCAGGGGGGCGCCTCGCCCCGGGCGCGGGCGCGATAGGCGAGGCCCAGGTCGTGGGCGAGGGGCGCGAGCGAGGTGCCGTCGGCCGCGATGTGGTGGACGACGAGCACCAGGACATGGGCGTCGGGGGCCAGGCGGAGCAGGGTCGCCCGCAGGGGCAGGCTGCGCTCGATGTCGATGGCCTCGGCGGTGGCGGCGGCGACGCGGTGGCGCAGCTTCGCCTCCTCGACGCTCTCCATGGCGAACGGGATGACGACGTCGCCGGGCGCGGTGATGTGCTGGCACGGCCCGCCCTCACCCTCCGGGAAGACGGTGCGCAGGGCGGTGTGCCGTGCGATGACGTCGGCCACGGCAGTGCACAGGGCGTCGGCGTCGAGCGGTCCGTCGATGCGTACGGCGAGCGGGATGTTGTACGTGGCGGAGGGCCCGTCGAGCCGGTGCAGGAACCACAGCCGCTGCTGGGCGTACGACAGCGGGAGTTCGGCGGGGCGTGGCTGCGGGACCAGGGCGGGCCGGGTGCCGCCCTCCGCGCCCTCCAGGGCGGTGGCGAGCGTGGCGACCGTGGGGTGCTCGAACAGCGTGCGGATGTCGGTCTCGGTGTGCAGGGCAGTGCGGATGCGGCCGACGAGGCGGGTGGCGAGCAGGGAGTGGCCGCCCAGGGCGAAGAAGCTGTCGTCGGTGCCGACCCGGTCCACGCCGAGCACATCGGCGAACAGTCCGGCCAGGATCTCCTCCATGGCGCTGCGCGGTGCCCGCCCCGCCGCCGTGCGGGGTGCGGTGGGCGCGGGCAGAGCGGCCCGGTCGATCTTGCCGTTGGGGGTCAGGGGCAGGGCGTCCAGCGGCTGGACGACGGCCGGGACCATGTACGCGGGCAGCAGCCGGCCGACGTGGGCGGCGAGCAGTCCGGGGTCGGGTGACTCACCGGGCGCGAGGACGACGTAGGCGGTGAGGGTGCGGTCGCCGGGCAGGTCCTCGCGGACGAGGACGCAGGCGGCGCGCACCGCCGGGTGGTCGCGCAGGACCGTTTCGATCTCGGCGGGTTCGATGCGGTGGCCGCGCAGTTTGATCTGCTGGTCGGCCCGGGCCACGTAGCGCACGGTGCCGTCGGCGTCCTGGCGCACCAGGTCGCCGGTGCGGTACATGCGTGCCCCGTCGCCGGCGAAGGGATCGGCGACGAAGCGGGTCGCGGTGAGGGCGGCCCGGCCGAGGTAGCCGCGGGCGACGCCGGGGCCCGCGAGGTGGAGCTCGCCCTCGGCGCCGGGCGGGACGGGGCTCAGGGCGGCGTCGAGGACGTAGGCGCGCATGCCGTCGAGCGGGTGGCCGATGGGCGGGGCACCCCCGGGGGTGTGGCCGGGGCCGACGTGGTGGGCGGTGGCGAAGGTGGTGGTCTCGGTGGGCCCGTACACGTGCAGGACGGTCGTCCCGGGGTGGGCTGCGGCGACGCGCTGCATGACCCCGGGCGCGGCGGCCTCCCCGCCGGCGGCGACCAGGCGCAGTTGCCCGAGGGAGCCGGGGTCGGTCTCGGCCAGCACGTTGAAGAGGGCCGTCGTCAGGAAGGCGGCCGTGACGCCGTGCCGGGCCACCAGCTCCCGCAGGGTGTCGGGCTGGAGCGGGCCCTCCGGGGCGACGACGACGCGTCCGCCGCGCAGGAGCGGGACCCAGAGCTCGAAGGTCGAGGCGTCGAAGACGTACGCGGAGTGCAGCAGGACGGCGTCGGCGGCGCCGTCCCAGCCGTGGTGGGCGGCCAGGGCAGCGATGTCGCCGTGGCTGACGCCGACGCCCTTGGGCAGCCCGGTGGAGCCGGAGGTGAACATGACGTACGCGAGCCGGTCGCCGCCCGGTGCGGCGGGGAGCGGGCCGGGGGCGGCGGGGCCGCCGGCGAGGACGCGGCCGGTGCTGTCGACGGTCAGGACGGCGGTGTCCGGGCCGAGTTGGCGGACCCACGGCAGCGAGGCGGTGGTCCGGTCCACGACGAGGACGCGCAGGGGGACGACCTCAGTGACCCGGTTGAGCCGTTCGGTGGGCCAGCGGGGGTCGAGCGGTACGTAGGCTCCGCCCGCGCGCAGGGCGGCCAGCGAGGCGGTGACGGTGGCGGCCGAGCGGGCGACGAGGATGCCGACGCCGTCCTCGGGCCCGGTCCCGAGCCCGGTCAGGGCGGCGGCGAGCCGGTCCGCGAGGCCGGTGAGCTGTGCGTACGTCAGCGGCTCGCCGGCGCCGGAGACGGCCACCGCGTCGGGGTGGCGGGCGGCCCGGTCGGCGACGGTCTCCGGGATGCTCAGGGCCGTGGTGCCGCCGGGCAGGGCGGCGCTCGTCCCCCGGGCGACGAGCCGGTCGCGTTCGCCGTCGAGCAGGAAGGGTGCGGTGTCGGCGCGCCGGCCGAGGTCCTGGGCCATGGCCGTCAGCAGCTGCCGCATGCGCGAGACGGTCTCGGCCACCTCCTGGCGGTCGAGCACGGCGGCCCGGTAGCCGAAGGTGATCCGCAGGGCGTCGCCGGGGGCGACGGTGAGGGTGAGCGGGTAGTGGGCCGCGTCGGTGCCGCTGAAGCCGGTGACGGCGAGACCGGGCAGTCCGCGCTGGGCGGTGCGCAGGGCCTCGGCGTCCATCGGGTAGTTCTCGAACACGACGAGGGTGTCGAAGAGTTCGTCGAGGCCGGTGACGCCCCGGATGTCGCTGAGGCCCAGGTGCTGGCTGCCGAGGAGCCGGCCCTGCTCGGCCTGGAGCCGGGTCAGGAACTCCGCCAGGGTCTCGCCGGACGCGGGGCCGGTCCGCACGGGCACGGTGTTGATGAACAGGCCGACCATGGACTCGACGCCGGGGAGCTCCGGCGGGCGCCCGGACACGGTGGTGCCGAACACCACGTCGGACCGTCCGGTGAGGTGGCCGAGCAGCAGCCCCCAGGCGCCCTGGATCAGGGTGTTGAGGGTGAGGCGGTGGGCGCGGGCCGTCTCGCGCAACCGGTCCGTGACGGCCGCGTCCAGGTCGAGGACGAGCGTCTCGGGCAGTTCGGCGGCGCCGTCCGGGCCGTCCCGCTCCGCGAGGAGGGTCGGCGCCTCGATGCCGGCGAGGGCGTCGGACCAGGTGGCGAGGGCGGCGGCGCGGTCCTGCCGGGAGAGCCAGACGAGGTAGGCGCGGTACGGGGTGACGCGCGGCAGGGCGCTGTCGTCGCCGCCGGCCGCGTACAGCTCGAAGAGCTCCCGAACGAGCAGCGGCAGCGACCAGCCGTCGAAGAGGATGTGATGGCTCGTCATGACCAGGCGGTGCCGGTCCGGCCCGGTCCGCACCAGGGTGAACCGCATCAGGGGCGGTGCGGCCAGGTCGAAGCGGCGGGTGCGGTCGGCGGCGAGGAAGGCGGTGAGGCGGTCGGGCACCTCGTCGGCCCCGGTCAGGTCCAGTTCCTCCAAGGGTACGGGGACCTCGGCCGCGACGGCCTGCACGGGTTCGTCGAGGTCCTCGTGGAGGAAGCCGACGCGCAGGTTGGCGTGGCGGCGGAGCAGGCCGGCGACGGCGGCGCGCAGAGTGGGGACGTCGACGGGTCCTTCGAGGTCGAAGACGAACTGCGCGGTGTAGACGTCCACGGCGTGCGAGTCGTACAAGGCGTGGAAGTACATCCCGGCCTGCAGCGGCGTCAGCGGGAGTACGTCCTCCAGTTGGAACCCGTTCACTTGCGTCCACCCCACTTGTTCTGCAGTCGGTCGATCTGGGCCTGGTTGAGCGACACCAGGGGAAGGTCGGACGGCGTGTAGCCGCCTGCCCCGGGCTGTTCCGCGTGTTCCGCGACGGCACGCAGGGCGCGGTTGAACGCCTCGGCGAGTGCGCCCACGTCCTCCTCCTTCAGCAGGTCGCTGGGCCAGGTCCAGCGGACCACCAGGCGCGGGCCCTCCGGCAGGTCCTCGGTGTGCGCGTTGATGTCGAGAACGTGGTGCACGGGCATGCCGGGATCCTGGCTGCGGGGTCCGCCGGCGTCGAGGAGGACCTCCCAGTCGCCGCCCGCGGCCTGGCCCGGGGCCGCGTACCGGCCCAGGTAGTTGAAGCCGATCTGCGGTGCGGGTGCGGCCAGGCGGGGACCGGTGACGGGGTTGAGACGGCGCAGCATGCCGTGGCCGACGCCGTGGTCGGGGACGGTGCGCAGCTGTTCCTTGACGCGCTTCACCGCACGTTCAACGAGCGAGCCGTCGAAGCGTGCCGGGTCACGGACGTCCAGGGGGCCCGGATCGACCCGGACGGGGTAAAGGCTGGTGAACCAGCCGACCGTGCGGGACAGGTCGATGTGGTCGGCGATCTGCTCCCGGCCGTGGCTCTCCAGGTCGAGCAGTACGGCGGTGTCCGGGCGGCCCCGCCAGGTGTTGACGGCGAGGGCGAGCGCGGTGAGCAGGATGTCGTCGACTCCGGCGTGGAAGGCTCCGGGAACGGTGGTGAGGAGGGGCTTCGTCCAGGTGGCGGGCAGGTGGGTGGTGAGGGTGCGGGTGCCGTCGGCGGTGTCCAGGAACGGGTCGAGCGGCCGGTATCCGAGCTGGGGGTCCGGTGTCCGCAGCGCCTCCTCCCACAGGGGCAGTTCGCCGGTGCGGGCCGGTGTGCGGGCCTGTTCGGCGAGGAGCTGGGACCAGCGCCGGTACGAGGTGGTGGCGGCGGGCAGCGCGGATGCCGTGCCGGTGGCCACCTGCCAGGCGTGGGCGAGGTCGTCGGCGAGGATGCGCCAGGAGACCGCGTCGACGGACAGGTGGTGCACCACGAGGAGCAGCCGCCCCCGGACACCGGGTCCCGCGTCGCCCCAGACGGCTTCGAAGACGGCACCGGCGGAGGGCCGCAGCCGTCCGCGGGCCCGTTCGCCCGCTTCGGTGAGCGCGGCCCGGGCGGCGTCCGCGTCGAGCCCGGCCATGTCGATGCGGGTGAAGCGGCGCCGGGCCGCGACGGCGCCGGGCGGCAGCGTTTCCAGTACGGGCTCGCCCCCGGCGGTGCGGGTGACGCGCAGGCGGAGCATGTCGTGGTGGTCGGCGAGGAGCTGGAGCGCGGCGACGAGGGTGTCCTCGCGGGCACCGGCGGGGGTGCTCAGCACACCGGACTGGTTGTAGCCGTCGGTGGTGCCGGGGCGTTCCAGGAACCAGGCGGCGATGGGGGTCGGTTCCATCGTGCCGGTGCCGTGGCCGTCCGGTTCGCCGGGGGTGTCGTCCAGCGGTGCGGCGACGGCCGCGATCGCCTCGGGGGTGCGGTGGAGGAAGACGTCCCGGGGGGTGACGGCGAGCCCGGCCTCCCGGACGCGGCTGACGAGTTGGATGGAGAGGATGCTGTCGCCGCCGAGCGCGAAGAAGTCGTCGTCGCTGCGGACGGCGGGCGCGCGCAGGACGGAGGCGAACGCCTCGCACAGGACGCGTTCGGGCGCGGTGCGGGGCTCACGGCCCGGCCGGGCGGCGTCCGGGCGCTCCGGTTCGGGGAGGGCCGCGCGATCCGTCTTGCCGTTGGGCAGGAGCGGCAGCGCGTCCAGGGCTACGAAGGCGGCGGGCACCATGTACGGCGGCAGGGCCGCGGTGAGCCGGGCGCGCAGCGCGCCGTCGGTGAGGCGGGCGCCCACGGTGTACGCGGTCAGGCGCCGTTCGCCGGGCCGGTCCTCGCGGACGAGGGCGCAGGCGGCGGTGATGCCGTCGACGGCGGTGAGGGCTGCCTCGATCTCGCCGAGCTCGACGCGGAAGCCGTTGAGCTTGACCTGGTCGTCGGCGCGGGAGACGTAGTGGAGGAGCCCGTCGGCGTCCCGGCGGACGAGGTCGCCCGTGCGGTACATGCGGCTGCCGGCCGGGCCGAAGGGGTCGGCGACGAAGCGGGTGGCGGTGAGCCCGGGGCGGCCGAGGTAGCCGCGGGCGAGGCCGTCGCCGGCGAGGTGGAGTTCGCCGGTGACTCCGGCCGGTACGGGCTGGAGCGCGGTGTCCAGGACGTAGGCGCGGGTGTTGTCGACGGGACGGCCGAGCGGGACCCCGCCCTCCTCCCCCGCGTCCCCGGTGGGCACCTGGTGGGCGGTGGCGTCGATGGTGGTCTCGGTCGGGCCGTAGAGGTTGTGCACCTCGGCCGCCCAGGCCCGCCGTACCCGGTCCGCCAGGGCGCGGGTCAGAGGCTCGCCGCCGCACGCGACGGCCCGCAGCGCCGGGGGCGCCGCCTCGGCCCCGGTCTCGGTGAGGAGGAGCGCGAGGTGGGAGGGCACGAACTGGGCGAGGGTGACGCCCTCGTCGCGCATCCGGGCCAGCAGCCCGGCCGGATCGTGGTTGAGCGCGGCCGGTACCGGGCAGGTGGCGCCGCCGTGCAGCAGGGGCAGCCAGGTCTCCCACACGGAGGCGTCGAAGCTGGGCGAGGTGCGGGCGAGGACGCGGTCGTCGTCGGTGAGGGCGAAGTGGCCGGCCATCCAGGCCATGTGGTTGGTGAGCGCGCCGTGGGTGACGACGACGCCCTTGGGCCGGCCGGTGGAGCCCGAGGTGTAGATGACGTACGCGGCGTCGTCCGGGCCCGGCGCGGCGGCGGGTGGTGCCCCGCGTCCGGCCGGCCAGGCGGACGGGTCGCCGAGCGCGAGGCGGGGCACGGCCGTGAACCGGGCGGCGCGCGCCGCGTCGTGGACCAGGAACAGGGCCGGGCGGGCTTCGTCCAGCATGTGGGCGACGCGGGCTTCGGGGTAGTCCAGGTCGACGGGCAGGCAGGCGGCCCCGGCCTTGGCGACCGCCAGCATCGCGACGACCCGGTCGGCGGTGCCGTCGGCGGCGAGGGCGACGAGGTCGCCGCGGCCGATGCCCCGGTCGTGGAGGTGGTGGGCCAGGTCGTCGGAGCGGGCGTCCAGCTCCGTGAAGGTGAGCTGCCGGGCACCGGCCCGGACCGCGATCCGCCCGGGCGTCCGGGCGGCCCGGGCCCGGAACGCCTCGGGGACGGTCCGGGCGTGGACCGGGCGGACGGGCCCCGGGGCGGCCCGGTCCAGTGCGGCGCGCTCGGCCGCGTCCAGGAACGCGGCGGTGCGGACGCGTCCGCCGGGATCGGCGGCGAGCGAGGCGAGCAGGCGGGTCAGGCGGGCGGCGAGGGCGTGCGCGGTGGCGGGGTCGAACAGATCGGTGGAGAACTCCAGGTGACCGTCGAGCCCGGTGGGCCGGCCCGCGTCGTCGCGGGTCTCCGTGAAGGTGAAGGTGAGGTCGAACTTGCTGATCCCGGTCCGCACGGGCTGCCCGGTCACGGTGAGACCGTCGAGGCCGAGCGCGGTGTCCGCCTGGTTCTGGAGGACGATCATGGTCTGGAACAGCGGATGGTGGTCCTGTGCCCGGTCCGGGGCGAGGGCGTCCACCAGGCGTTCGAACGGCAGGTCCTGGTGCGCGTAGGCGGCCAGGTCGAACGTCCGGACCCGGTCGAGGACTTCGGTGAAGGCGGGGTCGCCGGACAGGTCGGTGCGCAGGACGAGCGTGTTGACGAAGAAGCCCACCAGGTCGTCCAGGGCTTCGTCGGTGCGTCCGGCGACGGGGGTGCCGAGGGGGATGTCCTGGCCGGCGCCGTGCCGGGAGAGCAGGACGGCCAGGGCAGCCTGGAGGACCATGAAGAGGCTGCATCCCCGGGCGCGGGCGAGCTCGGCGAGCGCCCGGTGCGTGTCCGCGTCCACGGGGAACGCGAGGGCGTCGCCCCGGTACGTGAGGGCGGCGGGGCGCGGCCGGTCCAGGGGCAGGGCGAGGAGGCCGGGGCTGCCGGCCAGGGCGGTGCGCCAGAAGTCCAGCTGTCGGGCGGCCCGGCTGCCCGCGTCGTCCCCGTCGCCGAGGAGGGCCCGCTGCCAGAGGGTGTAGTCGGCGTACTGGACGCGGAGTCCGGGCAGGTCGGGCGCCTCGCCCCGGGTGCGGTGGCGGTAGGCGTCGCCGAGGTCGCGGGCCAGCGGGGCGAGCGACCAGCCGTCGCCCGCGATGTGGTGGACGAGGAGGACCAGTACGTGGGACTCGGCGCCGAGGCCGAGCAGCCGGGCCCGTACCGGCAGGTCCGCGGTGACGTCGAAGGCGTGCGCCACCTCGGCGGCCAGGGCTTCGTCCAGGCCGTCCGGGCGCACGGCCCGGGGGGTCAGGTCCAGGTCGGCGTGGTCGGCGGCGAGCACGAGCTGACGGGGCACCCCGCCGGTCTCGGGGAAGACGGTGCGCAGGCTCTCGTGCCGCTCCACGACGTCCATGAGGGCGCGTTCCAGGGCCGGGGCGTCGAGCGGTCCTTCCAGGCGCAGCACCATCGGCACGTTGTAGGTGGGGCTGGGGCCCTCGAACCGGTTGAGGAACCACAGGCGCTGCTGCGCGAAGGACAGCGGCAGCGGGTCCGGCCGGTGCGGTGCGCGCACCAGTGGCAGGGCGGCCGCTTCGGCACCGTCGAGGGCGGCGGCGAGCGCGGCGGGAGTGGGGTGCTCGAAGACCGCCTTGACCTGGACCTCGACGGCGAGCGCGGTCCGGATCCGGGCGACGAGCCGGGTGGCGAGCAGGGAGTGGCCGCCCAGGGCGAAGAAGTCGTCGTCGGCGCCCACGGCGGGGAGGCCGAGGACGTCGGCGACGAGACCGCAGACGATCTCCTCGCGCGCGGTGCGGGCGGCGCGCCCGCGGGGCGCGGTGTGCTCTGCGGGCGCGGGCAGCGCGCGCCGGTCCACCTTGCCGTTGACGGTCAGCGGCAGCGCGTCGATCAGGACGAACGCGGAGGGCACCATGTAAGCGGGCAGGGACCGGCCGACGGCTTCCGCGAGGTCGGCCGGGTCGGGGTGGACGGTCCCGTTGGGCACCACGTACGCGACGAGGCGGCGGTCGCCCGGGACGTCCTCGCGTACGACGGTGAAGGAGTCGGCGACCCCCTCGCAGCAGGCGAGTACGGACTCGATCTCGCCGGGTTCGATGCGGTAGCCGCGCAGCTTGACCTGGCTGTCGGCGCGGGAGACGTAGGCGATCTGCCCGTCCGGGGTCCACTTCACGAGGTCGCCGGTGCGGTACATGCGCCCGCCGTCCGGGTCGAAGGGGTCGGCGACGAACCGGGTGGCGGTCAGGGCGGGCAGGCCGGTGTAGCCCCGGGCGACGCCGCGCCCGGCGAGGTACAGCTCGCCGGTGACACCCGCCGGGACCGGGCCGAGCGAGCCGTCGAGCACGTGGAGCCGCATGCCGTCCAGGGGCCGGCCGATGGGCGGCGGGCCCGCCGGGAGGTCGGCCGCCACGTCGTAGCGGGTGGCGAAGGTGGTCGTCTCGGTGGGGCCGTACACGTGCAGGACGCGTACGCCGGGCGCGGCGCCCGCGACCCGCTGCATGGCGTCGGGTGAGGCGAGCTCGCCGCCCGCGCAGACGAGGCGGAGGCCGGCGAAGGCGCCGGGGTCGGTGTCCGCGATCACGTTGAGCAGAGCGGTCGTCAGGAACACGGCGGTGGCGCCCTGTTCGCGTACGGCTTCGCGGAGCGTCCCGGCCTCCAGGACGCCCTCCGGTGCGACGACGACCGTGCCGCCGCGCAGGAGCGGCGCCCACATCTCGAAGGTGGACGCGTCGAAGACGTACGCCGAGTGCATCAGGACCGCGTCGGCCGCGCCGTCCCCCCAGGCGGAGTCCTCGGCCAGCGCCGCCACGTCGGCGTGACTGACCCCGACGCCCTTGGGCAGGCCGGTCGAGCCGGAGGTGAACATGACGTACGCGAGCGAGTCCGGGCCCGGTACGGCGGCGGTCCTGCCGGGTGCCGGGGGCGCGCCGCGCAGGACGCGGCCGGCCCGGTCCACGACGAGGACCGGGATGCGGCGGGCTGCCTCACTGACCCAGGCGGACTCGGCGGCCGGCTCGTCCACGACGAGGACCCGCACGTCCGCCACGTCGGCGACCTGGTCGAGCCGTTCGCGGGGCCAGCGCGCGTCCATCGGCACGTACGCGGCGGCGGCGCGCACGGCGCCGAGGGACGCGGCGACGACGGCCGGTGACCGGGAGAGCAGGACGCCGACGCCGGTCTCGGGGCCCGCTCCGAGGCCGGCGAGGGCGCGGGCGAGCTCGGCGGTGAGGGTGTCGAGCGCGGTGTACGTGAGGGTGGCGCCGTCGCCGGTCACGGCCACGGCGTCCGGGGTGCGGTGGGCCTGTGCGGCGAAGAGCGCGGGCAGGGTGGTGTCCGGTGCAGGGGCGGGCAGTTCGCGACCGGTGCCCCGGTGGGCGGTGCGGTCGCGCTCATCGGGTGTGAGCAGGTCGTAGTCCGCGAGGGGCCGGCCGGGGTCGGCCGCCACCTGTTCCAGCAGCCGCAGCAGGCGCGCCGCCAGGGCCTCGACGGTGACGCGGTCGAAGAGGGCGGTGGCGTACTCGATCCCGGCGGTGAGTCCGCCCGCGCCCCGCTCCTCACCGAAGGCGAAGGTGAGGTCGAATTTGCTCAGGCCGTTGTGGACGAGGCGGTCCTCGACGTCGAGCCCCGGCAGCTCGGGGCGTACGGCCTCCTGGTTCTGGAGGACCAGCATGGTCTGGAAGAGGGGGTGGTGGTTGCGGGCCCTGACCGGGTTGACGCTCTCCACCAGCCGCTCGAAGGGCACGTCCTGGTGCGCGTAGGCACCGAGGTCGAATTCCCGGACGCGCCGCAGGAGTTCACCGAAGGTGGGGGCGCCGGACAGGTCGGTGCGCAGGACGAGGGTGTTGACGAAGAACCCGACCAGGTCTTCCAGCGCCTCGTCGGTGCGGCCCGCGACGGGCGTGCCGAGGGGGATGTCGTCACCCGCGCCGTGCCGGTGCAGCAGCGTGGCGACGGCCGCCTGGAGCACCATGAACAGTGTCGTGCCCGACTCTCTCGCCACCCGCATGAGTTCGGCGTGCAGCGCGGGTGGTACGTCGAAGGCGTGCACACCCCCCGAGGGATCGGTGGTGACCGGGCGCGGGCGGTCGAGCGGCAGGTCGATGAGCCCCGGCAGACCGGCGAGCGCGGCGTGCCAGTGGTCCAGCTGCTCGCGCAGCACACCGCCGGGGGCGTCCGGATCGCCCAGGACGGCCTGCTGCCACAGGGTGTAGTCCGCGTACTGGATCCCGGCGCCTGCCTCGGGCTCCCGACCGGCGAGGCGGGCCCGGTAGGCGTCGCCCAGGTGGCGGGCGAGCGGGGCGAGGGACCAGCCGTCGCCCGCGATGTGGTGCAGGACCAGCACGAGGACGTGGTGGCCGGGCGCGGTGCGCAGCAGCCTGACCCGCAGCGGCGGATCACTGACCACGTCGAACGGCTCGTCCACGGCAGCGGTGACGGCCGCCTCCAGCCGGACCGGGGCCGTGCCCTCGACAGGCAGCCGGGGCGCGACGGCATCGGCGGGCAGCACCGACTGGTGGGGCACGCCCTCCCGTTCGGGGTAGACGGTGCGCAGCGTCTCGTGCCGTTCCACGACGTCCCGGAGGGCGGCACGCAGGGCGTCGGTGTCCAGCGGCCCCTCGATGTCGAGCACCAGCGGGATGTTGTACGAGGAGCTGGGGCCTTCGAGCCGGTTCAGGAACCAGAGCCGCTGCTGCGCGTACGACAGCGGCAGCGGTTCGGGCCGCTCGGCGACCGGCAGAACCGGCGGGCGGGTCCGCCCCTGGCTGTCCAGGGCCCGGGCGAGCCCGGCGACGGTCGGGTGCTCGAACAGGGTGCGTACGGCGAGGTCGGCACCGAGGACCGTGCGGACCCGGCTGACGACGCGCATCGCGAGGAGCGAGTGCCCGCCCAGATCGAAGAAGCTGTCGTGCGGTCCGACGGCGGGGCGGCCCAGCACATCGGCGAGGATCCCGGCGAGCAGGTCCTCGCGCGGGCTGAGCGCGCCGGAGCCCTCAACGGTGTGCCCGGGCTCGTCGTCCGGCGGGGGGAGGGCGCGCCGGTCCGTCTTGCCGTTGGGCAGGAGCGGCAGTTCGTCCAGGACGACGACCGCGGCGGGCACCATGTAGTGCGGCAGCGCCTCCGCGAGGTCGTCGCGGAGGGCGGCCGGGCGCGGTCCCTCGTCCGTGGTGACGGCGTAGGCGACGAGCCGGCGGTCCCCCGGCGAGTCCTCCCGGATCACCGCGCAGGCTGCGGTGACCCCGGGACGGGCGAGCAGGGCGGCCTCGATCTCGCCGGGTTCGATGCGGAAGCCCCGCAGCTTGACCTGGTCGTCGGCGCGGGACACGTAGTCGAGCAGTCCGGCCGCGTTCCACCGGACGAGGTCGCCGGTGCGGTACATGCGGGCGCCGGCGCCCTCGAAGGGGTCGGCGACGAAGCGGGCGGCGGTCGGCCCGGGCCGGTCCAGGTAGCCGCGGGCGAGGTTGGGGCCCGAGAGGTAGAGCTCACCGGTGACCCCGGGCGGGACGGGCCGCAGCCGGTGGTCCAGGACGTAGGCGCGCATGGTGTCGACGGGCCGGCCGATCGGCACGGTCTCGTACGCGGTGTCCGGCGTGGCGGGCACTCGGCGGGCGGTCGCGTCGATGGTGGCCTCGGTCGGCCCGTACAGGTTGTGCACCTCCGCGCCCCACCGCGCGGCCGTCTCCTCGGCTAGGGCGCGCGGCAGCGGCTCGCCGCCGCACAGGACGGCGCGCAGGCCGGGCAGCGGCGCGGCGTCGGCCGCCTCGGACAGGACGAGGGCGAGGTGCGAGGGCACGAACTGGGCGACGGTGACGCCGAACCGGCTCATCCAGGACACCAGCGTGTCCGGTTCCGTGTTGGCTCCGGACGGCAGCACGCACACCTCGGCGCCGTACATCAGCGGGAGCCACACCTCCCACACGGAGGCGTCGAAGCTGGTGGACGTCCTCGCGAGGACCCGGTCCTGCTGGGTGACCGTCAGGTGTCGCGCCATCCAGGCCATGTGGTTGGCCAGGGCGCCGTGGGTGACGACCACGCCCTTGGGGCGGCCGGTGGACCCGGAGGTGTAGATGACATACGCGGGATCCGCCGGGTGCGGAGTGTGCGGGAGCGGAGCGGCGGGCGGGAGCGGGGTGTCGAGAGCGAGCCGCGGGATGTCGCCGGTGGGTACGTCGCCGGTGGTGAGGACCAGGACGGGCCGGGCGTCGTCCAGCATGTGGCGGATGCGGGCAGGCGGGTAGGCCGGGTCGACCGGCAGGTAGGCGGCGCCGGACCGCAGCACGGCCAGCATCGCGACGACGGTGTGCACGGAGGGCTGCGCGGCGATGGCGACCCTGGTCTCCCGGCCCGCACCGCGCTCGCGCAGCGTGTGGGCGAGGGCGTCGGCCCGGGCGTCGAGCTCGGCGTAGGTGAGGTGGGTGTGCGCGTCGCGCACGGCCACGGCCCCGGGTGTACGCAGGGCCTGTTCCCGGACCGCTTCAGGGGCCGTGAGCGCGGGCAGGGGCCGGGGCCGACCGTGTCCCCGGGCGAGGAGGTCGTCCCGCTCGGCCGGGGTGAGGGGGTCCAGGTCGCCGATGGGGCGGCCCGGGCCGGCGACGGCCTGGGTGAGGACGTGGGCGAAGCGGGCGCAGAGGGCGCGGGCCGTGGCGGCGTCGAAGAGGTCGGTCGCGTATTCCAGGTAGCCGCCGATGCCCCTGGGCGCCTCCGCGGCCTCTGCTGTTTCGGCGGTCCCGGCGGTTTCGGTCAGCGAGAAGGTGAGGTCGAACTTGCTCCCGCCCTGGTGCCGGGACCGGTCGCGGACGGTGATGCCCGGCAGCTCCGGTTCGGCCCGGTCCTGGTTCTGGAGGACCAGCATCGTCTGGAAGAGGGGGTGGTGGTCACCGGAACGTTCCGGGTTGACGGCCTCCACGATCCGTTCGAAGGGCAGGTCGCCGTGGCCGAAGGCCGCGATGTCGGACTGCTTGACCCGGTCGAGGAGTTCGCGGAACGTCGGCTCGCCGGAGAGGTCGGTCCGCAGGACGACGGTGTTGACGAAGAAGCCCACCAGATCGTCCAGCACCTCGTCGGTGCGTCCGGCCACCGCCGTGCCCAGCGGGATGTCGCTGCCCGCGCCGTGGGCGCCGAGCGTCACGGCGAGGGCCGCCTGGAGCACCATGAACGGTGTGCACCCCGCGGTGCGGGCGAGCCGGACGAGCGCGGCGTGCGCCGGGGCGGGCAGGTCGAAGGGGACGGACGCGCCCCGGTGGCTGGGCACGGCGGGGCGCGGCCGGTCGAGGGGGAGGTCCAGCAGGCCGGGGGCGCCGCGCAGCGCCTCCTGCCAGAAGGCGGCCTGCCGGGCGGCGAGGCTGTCCGGATCGCCGGCGTCGCCGAGCAGCCGGTGCTGCCAGAGGGTGTAGTCGGCGTACTGCACGCGCAGCGGCGCCCAGTCGGGGGTGCCGGTGCCCTGCGTCCTGGCCAGGTAGGCGGCGGAGAGGTCGCGGCAGAGCGGGGCGAGGGACCAGCCGTCGGCGACGATGTGGTGCAGCACGAGGACCAGGACGTGCCGGGCGGGCCCATGGCGGAGCAGGCGGGCGCGGACGGCGGGGTCCCGGCTCAAGTCGAAGGGGGCGGTGCTCAGTCGGCGTACCGTCTCCGCCTCCCAGGCGTCCGCGTCTCCGTCCGCCGGACGGTGTTCCACGCTGAGGGGGACGAGCGACGCGGCGGCGTCCGCGTCGATGACGCGCTGCCGGGCGACGCCGTCGTGCTCGGCGAAGACGGTGCGCAGGCTCTCGTGCCGGACGGCCACGTCGGCCAGGGCGCGGCGCAGCGCCTCGGCGTCCAGCGGGCCGTCGAGCTCCAGGACGAGCGGGACGTTGTAGGTGTCGCCGGGCGCCTCGGACCGGTTGAGGAACCAGAGGCGCTGCTGCGCGAAGGACAGCGGCAGCGCCTCGGGCCTGGGCTGCGGTACGAGGGCGGGCCGGGCGGCGCCCGCGGTGTCCAGGGCGGCGGCCAGGGAGGCGACCGTGGGGTGGTCGAAGAGCGTGGCCAGGGCGAGTTCGACGCCGAGGGCGGCCCTGACCCGGCCGGTGAGGCGGGTGGCGAGCAGCGAGTGACCGCCCAGGGCGAAGAAGCTGTCGTCCACCCCGACCGCGCTCACGCCCAGGATGTCGGCGAACAGCCCGGCGAGCACCTCTTCGTACGCGGTGCGCGGCGCCCGGCCGGTGCCGGTGGCGGTCCGGGGTGCGGGCAGGGCGCGCCGGTCGACCTTGCCGTTGGGGTTGAGGGGCAGGGCGTCGAGGACGACGAAGGCGGACGGCACCATGTACGCGGGCAGCGTGCGCCCGACGCGGCGGGCGAGCGCGGCGGTGTCCGTGCGGGCACCGGGGGCGGGCACCACATAGGCGACGAGCCTGCGGTCGCCGGGGGTGTCCTCGCGGACGACGACGCAGGCGCCGCGCACGTCCGGCTCGGCGAGCAGGACGTGCTCGGTCTCGGCCGGTTCGATGCGGAAGCCGCGCAGCTTGACCTGGCCGTCGGCGCGCCCGACGTACTCGATGTCGCCCGCGGCGGTCCAGCGCACGAGGTCGCCGGTGCGGTACATCCGGCTGCCGGGCGCCCCGTACGGGTCGGCGACGAAGCGGGTGGCGGTGAGCGCCGCGCGCTGCTGGTAGCCGCGGGCGACGCCGTGCCCGCTCAGGTACAGCTCCCCCACCGCGCCGGGCGGCACCAGGGCCAGGGTGCCGTCGAGGACGTACAGGCCCATGCCGTCCAGCGGGCGGCCGATGGGCGGCGCACCGGAGGTGTCGGCGGTGACGGGGTGGCGGGTGGCGAAGGTGGTGGTCTCGGTGGGGCCGTACACGTGCAGGACGAGCGTGCCGGGTGAGGCGGCGGCCACCCGCTGCATCAGGCCGGGGGTCGCGGCCTCACCGCCGGCGGCGACCGCGCGCAGCCCGGCGAAGACCGCCGGGTCCGCCTCTGCCATCACGTTGAACAGGGCCGTCGTGAGGAACAGCGCGGTGACACCGTGCCGTCGCACCGCCTCGCGGACGACGCGCGCCTCCAGGACGCCACCGGGGGCGACGACCACCCGGCCGCCGTTGAGGAGCGGCACCCAGAGTTCGAAGGTGGAGGCGTCGAAGACGTACGCCGAGTGCATGAGGACCGCGTCGGACACCCCGTCGGTCCAGGCGCTGTCGGCGGCGAGGGCCAGGACGTCGGCATGGGTGACGCCGACGCCCTTGGGCAGTCCGGTGGAGCCGGAGGTGAACATGACGTACGCGAGCCGGTCGGGTCTGCTGATCCGGGGCAGTGGCCCGGGCCCGTCCGGGGCACCGTCGAGCACCCGGCCGCACGCGTCCACGACGAGGAGCGGCAGCTGGGCGGCGGCCTCGCGGACCCAGGGTTCGCGGGCGGTGCTCTCGTCGGCGATCAGGGCGCGGACGCGGGCCGACTCGGCGACGCGGCCGAGCCGTTCGGCGGGCCAGGCCGCGTCCATGGGGACGTAGGCGGCGCCCGCGGCGACGGTGGCGAGCGTGGCGGCCGGCACGGCGGCCGAGCGCCCCAGGAGCACCCCGA
The DNA here is from genome assembly GCF_052542855.1 of Streptomyces sp. SAS_281. NCBI lineage: Bacteria > Bacillati > Actinomycetota > Actinomycetes > Kitasatosporales > Streptomycetaceae > Streptomyces > Streptomyces sp. SAS_281. Next base: position 74,096 of record NZ_JBMNDO010000012.1, on the reverse strand, counting down.
CGCCGTCCTCGGCACCGATGCCCCAGCCGGTCAGCGCGCTCGCGAGGTCCTCGGCCGTCCGGTCCAGCTGCCGGTACGAGAGGGTGTGCGCCCCGTCCACGACGGCCGGGGCGTCCGGGGTCCGGCGCACCTGGTCCCGGAACGCTTCGGGCAGGGTCCGCGCGACGGCCTGCTCGGGCAGGTCGGTGCCGAGCCCCTGGGCGCGCAGGGCGGGGGCGGCGGCTTCGTCCACGAGCGGCAGGTCGCCCAGGGGCAGGCCGGGGCCGGCGGCGGCCAGGGCGGAGACGAAGGACACGACGGCTTGCTCGTGCAGCCGCACGTCCTCGGGTCGGTAGAGGTCGGGCCGGGCGTCGAACCCGATCAACGGCCCCTTGCCCTCGGCCCGTTCGGAGACGAAGAGCGACACGTCGTCCACCGGGCCGACCGACAGCACTCGGGAGGGCGCGGGAATTCCGGCGAAGTCCCGGTCGTAGTCGTAGCCCATGATGTTGACGACGATGCCGGTGAGGCGGGCCGCGTCGTCGCCCGTGTTCAGTTCGCGGGCGAGCTGTTCGCGGGAGAAGCGGCGGTGGCGCAGGGCGCCGCGCATCTCGGCCGCGGCCGCGCGGACGAGGTCGCCGACTGACATGGCGTCGGTGAGGGTCAGGCGCAGCGGGAGGATGTTGGCGGTCATGCCGACGATGTGCCGCAGCCCGCCGTGCCGGCCGTTGGAGGCGAGGCCCACGGTGACCTCGCGGGTGCCGGTGACCCGGGCGGTGTACGCGGCGACCGCGGCGACCAGGACGGCGCTCCAGGTGGTGCGGTGGGCGGCGGCGAGCCGGCGCAGGTCCTCGAAGACCTCGGCGGACAAGGACTCGCCGGTGTGCAGCCGGGTGCCGGGGGTGGCCGGTGCGCCGGGGACGGCCGGGGCGGGGAGATCGGTGCGGCGGCGGATGAGCGTCCTGCCGCTGTGCGTGTCGTCGTCCGTGGTGGCGTCGGGGGACGGGTCCGCGAACCGGGCGGTCCAGTAGGCGCGGTCGGCCTCGAAGCGGCCGGATTCCCGGTAGGCCGTCTCGTCGGCGACGAGTTCGCGCAGGGGTGCCGCGGGCAGCGTGACCTCGGCGAGGTCCTCGCCCCGCACCGCGCGTCCGTAGAGATCGGCCACGATACGGGTGAAGACGGCGCCGCCGAGCCCGTCCACGGCTATGTGGTGGAAGCGGACGTACCAGTAGGACAGCCCGTCCCCGGCGCGGAGCAGGGCCATGTGGTGGCGGGGGCGGCGCAGGGTGTCGGGCGTGGCCATGTCGGTCGCCAGGTAGCGCTCGACCTCGGCGGCGGGGTCGGCGGCCCGGGACAGGTCCACGATCCGGAGCCGGCGGGCGCCGGGCTCGCGGACGATGCGCTGGAGGAGGACGTCGCCCTCCGTGACGAACTCGAGGTTGAGGCTGTCGCACAGCTCGAAGGCCCGGTCGACGGCGGCGGCGAATAGCGCCTCGTCCAGGTCGCCCCGGATCTCGAAGCATTCGCCGATGTTGTATTTCGGGCTGTCGGGGTCGACGAGTTGCCCGTACCAAACGCCCTGCTGGGCTGTGGTCGTCCCGAAGAACTCTTCGGGAGAGGGGGCGGATCGCGGGGAGGCGGAGCCGTTTTCGCGCATGCCGGGACACACCTTCGGGGAGAGCTTGCGGGGGACGAAGAGGGCAGGACGAAGCCGGCCGTGCCGGTGTGACGTCCATGGACGGCAACGGGCGGGAAAAAGCGAGGAGGACATCACCGCGCCCATGACGTCGGGCACCACGGAGCGACTTCCCGTCACGAAACCCGGGAGGGGGCTCGGTTTTCTTCACTTATCGAGGACGGGCCGATGCGCAGTCCATCAATGAGGAAATAAAGCGGCGTGACAGCGACATGAACACTTCTCACCGAAGCGCGATCGATCACCACGTCGACCTGATCGAATGTGACCGGACAGGAACGACACCGATCGAATGAGGCAGGAGTGTGTCTGCGGACCGACTCGGCCCGCAGACACACACGCCGCCGCCCTACCCGGCCTCCGACTCCATCGCCCGTACCAGGCCTGCGGGCCGCATGTCCGTCCACGCGGCCTCGATGGCGTCGAGACACTCCTGTCGCGAACCCTCCGGGCCGCCGACGCTCCAGCCGCCCGGAACCTCGATGTGCGCCGGCCACAGCGAATACTGACCCTCGCCGTTCACCAGCGTCACGAACCGACCCGACTCGTCATCGAAAGGATTGGTCACGACCGTCCCCCCACTTGTTTTTCCACATGCCACCGCATGTTCTTCAGATATATGCGGGCCTGCCGCACGGATTCACCGTTCCCCCGCCGCCGGTCCGCCCACCCCTACCACGCAAACCCGGCCGCGCGGGACGGAGATACGTTACGCCTCGGGATACCGGCGGAACGCCGATGGCCGGCCGGTCATCCGGCTTCGCCCGTTCACGCCAATCACCATAGAGGACCACCGACGGCCCAAGAGACGAATTCGGACCATTACTTATCGGCCCGTACGGCCACGACGTGCGAGAAGGCCGGCCAAGGACATATGCCAGGCCCGCTCGCCCGGAAATTTTCAGCCACTCGATGTCCCGATTGTGCGCATTTCACTAAATACGACCCGCGCACATTCGGATAACCGCCGGCGTACACCCCTTCGTCCACAGGCACGCGCCGAACTCATCGCGCTCCCGTGCGCCGGGTGCGCGCCCCATTCGAAATCAATGGCCATTCCCCTCACCCAGCGTGACATTCCGGACCGCGGCGCGGCGGCCACCCGGCGGGAGCGGCCGGCACCACATGCGATACGAATGCCGTGTGACCGAAGAGACCCCGCCCGCGACCGTGCGCGTGTTCATCGCCCTGGCTCCGCCCGACCCGGCGAAGGACGAGCTGACCCGGGAGCTGCGCCCCGTCTACGGCACACACCCGCAGGTGCGGTGGAACCGGGTGGAGGACTGGCACATCACCCTCGCGTTCCTGGGCGCGCTCCCGGTGGACACCGTTCCGCTGCTGCGTCCGCCGCTCGCCGCGCTCGCCGCGTCCCACCCCGCGCCCCGGCTGGCGCTGCACGGCAGCGGCACGTTCGACGAGCGGGTGGCGTGGAGCGGGATCGCCGGCGACCTCGACGGGCTGCACCGGCTGGCCGACGGCGTCCGGGCCGTGGTCCGTGACTGCGGGATCGCCCTGGAGGACCGGCCGCTGCGGCCCCATCTGACCCTCGCCCGGGTGCGCCGGGGCGACCACACGTCGGCCGGGGAGATCGCCGCGCGGCTCACCGGGTTCCGGGGCGGCCCGTGGCCCGCCGAGCGCCTGCATCTGGTCGGCAGCGACGCGGGCCGGGGCACCGGGCAGATCCGCTACCGGGACATCGAGGCATGGCCGCTCGGCCCGGCTTCCGGTGTCACCGCGCCACCCGCACGTCCCTGAGACGGGCCCGCCCGGGCCGTTACGCCAGCCTGACCGGAGTGGGGCGTGGCTCCGTGTGTTGGTGAGGTTCGGGGGTACCCCTGTGGAACGGTGAGCTGACTTCGGCTCGCACCACACAAAGCGGAGAGGGTTGCACTGATGGGACACGGCGGAAACGTGATCGCGGAGCTCACCACGGACCACCGCGAGGTCGATGAACTGTTCGCGAAGATCGAGGCCCAGCCGGTCGGTGACGAGCAGCGCAGGAAGCTCGCCGACGAGCTGACGATCGAGCTGGTCCGGCACTCCGTGGCGGAGGAGATGCACCTCTACCCGGCGGTGCGGCGGTTCGTGGACGACGGCGACGACATGGCCGACAAGGAGCTAGAGGACCACGCGAAGGTGGAGCAGCACCTCAAGGAGCTGGAAGGGCTGCCGGCGGACGACCCGCAGTTCGACCACCTGGTGGCGAAGCTGAAGCTCGAGGTGAGTGAGCACGTGCGCGACGAGGAGAACCGGCTGTTCCCGCTCCTGGCGGCGGCCGTCTCCCCCGAGGCCCTGGACGAGCTGGGCGAGAAGGTGCGCGCGGCGAAGAAGACCGCTCCGACGCGTCCGCACCCCTCCGCGCCCGACAGCCCCACGGGCCTCAAGGTCCTCGGCCCCGGCGCCGGTCTGGTCGACCGGGCCCGCGACCTGCTGAGCGGGCGCGGCAAGGGGTGAAGCCCTTCGGCGCCCCGCGGGATCTCAGCAGGCGCGGGCCGGGCCGAGGCGCAGGCGGTCGAGCAGGTCCGCGTGGTGGAGGCGGACTATCGGCTCCAGCAGGTCGGGGTGGCGCAGCAGTGCGGTGGCGGCGAGGTCGTGCGCACTGGGCTCCGTCAGACGGCGGAACGCGGCGGGTCCGGTCACCCCGTGCTCGGTCTCGTCGAGTGCCTTCACCGCTTCCCTCGCCGCTTCGGGCGCGGTGAGCAGATGGGCGGCCCAGCTGGCGACGACCTCGTCCACCCAGCTGCGCCAGGCCGAGTCCGCGGGGCCGGCCGCCGTGCGGCCGTGGCCGCCGGTGACCTCGTCCAGGCGGCCGGATCCGCCGGGGCCGGTCAGGACCACGAGCGCGGCGTCCAGATCGGTCGGGTAGCGGAGCCAGGTGGCGACCGTGACGGCCTGGCGGGCCTGGGCCTCGGCCAGTGCGCCGGTGAGCGGGCCCCCGCCGGCCGGGAACGCGCGCGTCAGCCACCGGGTGGTGGCGGCCATGAGCGGGGCAAGGTCTGCGGGCATCGGGGCGTCCCCTCGGGTGCTGGATCGCCGTGCAGCGTACTGCGCCCTTCCCCGGCCCCCGTATGACGCAGAGCACCTTCCGGCCGTGGTGTGCGTCATGACCGGCGGACACCCCGGCCTCGAACGATTGGGAGAGCAGACGATGAACCACCCCCGCCCTCTTCCGGGGCTGGACGAGTCCTTCTGGATGGACAGCACCGACGCACCCGAGCATCCGCCCCTGGCGTCGGACACCGATGCGGACGTCGTCGTGATCGGCGGCGGCATCGCGGGCCTGAGCACGGCGTGGGAGCTGGCCAGGGCGGGGCGCGACGTCGTGGTCCTGGAAGCGGACCGCATCGCCTCCGGGGTGACCGGCTACACGACGGCCAAGGTGTCCGCCCTCCAGTCGCTGGTGTACGACCGGCTGCGGCGGACCCGGGGCACGGACGCCACGCTGCTGTACGCGGCCTCGCAGCTGGACGCGGTGGACCGGGTGGCCGGGATCGTGGAGGAGCTGGGGATCGCGTGCGACCTGGAGCGGGTGAGCGCGTACAGCTACGCGGCCGGTGCGGAGTCCCGGCACCTGGTCGAGGCGGAGGCGCGCGCCGCCGCCGACGCGGGACTCGATGTCGCGTACGTCTCCGAGACGGAACTGCCGTTCGCGATCGGCGGGGCGGTCCGGGCGGACGGTCAGGCCCAGTTCCACCCGCGCAAGTACCTGCTGGCGCTGGCCCGGGATCTGGTCGCGCGGGGCGGCCGCGTCTTCGAGCGCAGTCGGGTGACCGGGCTGTCCGAGGGGACTCCGTGCCGGGTGACCACCGAGTCGGGGCGGAGCGTGACGGCCCGGGACGTGGTCGTCGCGACGCATTACCCGGTCTTCGACCGCGCGATGCTGTTCGCCCGGCTCTCGCCGCGGCGGGAACTGGTGGTCGCCGCGCCCATCCCCGCGGAGCTGGCGCCGAAGGGCATGTACATCACCGAGGACGAGGGGAAGCGCTCGGTGCGCACCACCCCGTTCGATGACGGCCGGCGCCTGCTGATCGTGACCGGGGAGAGCTTCACTCCGGGCACCGGTGACCCCGGCGAGCGGTTCCGGCGGCTGGACGCCTGGATGCACGAGCGGTTCCCGGCGGCCGGCCCGACCGCGTACCGGTGGGCGGCGCAGGACAACGACCCCAGCGATACGGTCCCGCTGATCGGGCCGTTCCACATCGGGGCCCGGCACACGTATGTGGCGACCGGGTTCGGCGGGTGGGGGATGACCGGCGGGGTGCTCGCCGGCCGGCTGCTGACCTCGCTCATCGCGGACGGCGTCCCGCCGCTGCCGTGGGCGGAGCTGTACGACCCCCGGCGGCTGGGGAGCGCGGTCCGCGAGGCCGGGTCGCTGCTGGGGGCGCAGGCGGAGGTGGCGAAGCACTTCGTCGGCGACCGGCTGCGCGTCAGCCACCTGGACTCGGTGAGCCAGGTGCCTCCCGGCACGGGGGCGGTGGTCCGGGTGAAGGGGCGTCGCTGCGCGGTGTACCGGGAGCCGGACGGCACGGTGCGGGCGGTCTCCGCGCGGTGCACGCATCTGGGGTGCCTGGTGGCGTTCAACGAGGCGGAGACGGCGTGGGAGTGCCCGTGCCACGGTTCGCGCTTCGGCGTCGACGGCGCGGTGCTCCAGGGCCCGGCGGTGCGGCCGCTGGAGGCGCTGGACCCGGGCGAGGAGGCGTGAGCTACCGCCGCGCCATGTAGAGGCTGAACGCCTTGTGCAGCACCTTGTTGAGCGGGTAGTCCCACTCGCCGACGTACTCGGCGGCCTGCCCGCCGGTCCCGGCCTTGAAGCGGAGCAGACCGAGCAGGTGGTTGCCCTCGTCCAGGGTGTCGGTGATGCCCCGGAAGTCGTAGACGTGCGCGCCCATGGCGTAGGCGTCGCGGATCATCTGCCACTGGATGGCGTTGTTGGGCTGGACCTCGCGCCTGCGGCTGGTGGACGCCCCGTACGAGTACCAGACGTGCCCGCCGACGGTGAGCATGGTGGCGGCGGCCAGCACCTCGCCGTCGTGCGCGGCGAGGTAGAGCCTCATCCGGTCGGGGTGCTCGGCGGTGAGCGCCTTCCACATGCGCTGGAAGTACGCCAGGGGGCGGGGGATGAACCGGTCGCGCTCGGCGGTCTCGGTGTAGAGCGTGTAGAAGGTGTCCAGGTCGGCGTAGTCGCCCTGGACGACCTTGACGCCGGCCTTGTCCGCCTTCTTGATGTTGCGGCGCCACAGCTGGTTGAACCCGGTCAGGATGTCGTCGGACGAGCGGCCGGCGAGCGGGAGCTGGAAGACGTGGCGCGGCTGTCCGGCGGCGAATCCGTCCTCGCTGTCGCCTCCGGAACGCTGCCAGCCCATGGCCCGCAGACGGCCCGTCAGCGCGAAGGCGCGGGGGTCCTGTTCGGTGGGTGCGACCTCGCCGAGGCGGTGGGCCGACGGGTCGGCGATGGCCTCCTTGACGGCGGCCGCGTCCCAGCGGCGGGCGACGACGGGCGGGCCCATCTTCACGGTGAACGCGCCCTGCCGCCTGAGGTGGTCCAGGAGCGGGTTCAGCCACCGGCCGAGGTCGTCGTCGTACCAGTCGATCACGGGGCCCTCGGGGAGGTAGGCGAGGTGGCGCTTGATCTTCGGCAGCGGCCGGTACAGCACCAGGGCGGTGCCGGTGATCCGGCCGGAGCCGTCGAACCAGCCGAGGCTCTCCGCCCGCCAGTCGGGCTTCACGTCGCCCCAGGAGGGGACCTGCATGTGGCTCGCGGACGGCAGACTGTCCACGTACGCCAGGTGCTCGTCCCGGCTGATCGTCCTCAGGCGGAGGTCCATCGCTCTGCTCCTCGTCCACGGGTCGTGATCCTTCGGCAGCCTACTGGCGGTCGCCGAGGCCCACGACGCGAGCGGGCGTTCGAGCGAGAACTCACCGCCGGGGCAGCAACGACGCCGGGATCAGACCCAGCGCGGCGAGCGCCGCCACCGCGGGCAGCGCCAGGCCCGGGGCAAGGTCCGTCACCGGGAGGCCGGCGGCTGCCGGCGGGGTGAGCGGCATCAGTCCGGCGGCCACGGCGATGCCGAGGGCGGGGCCCACGTTCATGGCGGTCTGTTTGAGACCGCCGACCACCCCGGCGTACCCGGGCGGCGCGTCCCCGACGACGGTCCCGGTGGCGGTGACCATGACGGCGGTGAAGCCCGCGCCCAGCACCGCGAGGACGAGACCGGTCTGCCACACGGGCTCCGGGCGGGAGAGGCCCAGCACGGCCAGGACGACGCACAGCTGACCGGTGATCGCGGTGCGGCGCGGCCCGAAGCGCCCGAGCGCGGCCGAGGCCACGGGCGCTCCGGTGATCATGAGGAGGGTCAGCGGCAGGCAGCGCAGCCCGGTGGTGAGGGGATCGAGGCCGAGCCCCTGCTGCAGGTGGAACGTGACGACGAACAGCGCGCCGAACAGGCCGCCGGAGGTGGTGAGGAGCAGCGCCATCGAGGCCGTCACCGGCACCGAGCGCGTCACCGCCGGCGGCACGACCGGCTGGGCGCTGCGGCGTTCGTACGCGACGAGCGCCGCCGCGAGGAGCAGGCTCAGCAGTAGCCCGAGCCCCGTCCGGGGGCCGGTCCACCCTTCGTCGGGGATGCCGGCCAGGGTGTGGACGAGGGCGGCGAGCGCGGCGGCGAGCAGGGCGCCGGAGGTGAGGTCGAACCGCCGGTGCGCGGCGCGCGGCACTTCGGGGGTCCGCACGGTGAGGGTGAGCGCGGCGATGACCAGGGCGGCCGGGATGTTGATCAGGAAGACGGCGCGCCAGCCCCAGTGCGTGACGAGGGCTCCGCCGAGCACCGGACCGGCCGCCGCGGCGACTCCGATCGCGCTGGTGCGGACGGCGACGGCCCGGCCGAGGCGGTCGGCGGGGTGGACGAGCCTGAGCAGGGCGAGCGTCGCCGGTTGCAGGAGCGCGCCGAACACCCCCTGCACGGCGCGCAGGGCGATCACGAGGCCGATGCCCTGGGCGAGTGCGATCCCGGCCGACGCGGCGCCGAAGCCGAGCACCCCGACGCACAGCAGCCGCCGGTGCCCGTACCGGTCCCCGAGCCGTCCGGCGATCACGAGGAGGGCGGCGACCGCGAGGAGGTAGGCGGTGCTCGTCCACTGGACCTCGGTGACGGTCGCCCCGAGGTCGCCGCGCAGGTCCGGCTGGGCGACGAGCAGCACGGTGCCGTCCAGGGCGACGATCATCGCGCCCGCCACGGAGGCGAGGAGCGCGGCGCGGGGCCGTGCGGCGGTGCGGGTCACGCGTCCGCCCGGCCGAGGTGGGCGTCGAGCACCGCCGTGACGAGCGGTGCCGTCGTCCCACCGGCGCCGGGAAGGGCCAGGGGGAGGCTGCCGCTCGCCCGGAGTACGGCGATGCCGTGCAGGTTGGTCCAGAGAGCGGCCGCGGTCAGGGCCGGCGGCGGGGCGGAGTCGTACGAGGGTCCGTCGCGGCCTTCCGTGCGGTGGGCGCGGTCCCGGGTGACGAGCTCGACGAGCCGCGCGAACAGCGGGAGGGTCGACTCGCGCAGGCGCGGCCGGTCCGGCGCGGACGCGTCCGCGTCCGCGTCCGCGTCCGCGTCACTCGCATGGACCTCGCTGTCGAGCAGGTCGTGGCGGAACATCAGCTCGAACATGCCGCCGTGCTCACCCGCGTAGTCCAGGAAGGCGTCGGCGAGGCCCCGCAGCTGGTCGCGCGGTGCCCCGGCCCCTTCGGCCGCCGTCTCGAACCGGGCCGCGAGCTCGGTGAAGCCGCGCCGGGCGATGGCGGAGAGCAGGGCGTGGTGGGTCGGGAAATAGCGGCGCGGGGCGCCGTGGGAGACCCCGGCGCGGCGGGCGATCTCGCGGAGGCCGAGCGACGCGGGGCCCTCGGTCATGACGAGGTCGACACCCGCGTCGATCAGGCGTTCCCGCAGGGAGTCCGCTCGGTCTGCTCGGTTCACTCGATCCATGGACCGTGTCTACCAGGCCGACGTAGACACTGTCTACGCCTTATGACCCCGTGCCACCGCGGGGCGCACTCTCCGATGCCGTCGCCCAAGATGCGGGCGCGGCGGGAGTGAGCAGACTGGGTGCCATGGCAGATCAGCGGCGCTCCCAGGCGGGAACCACGAAGACGGCGACCACGCGGCGAACCCCGTCCGCACGGGGCCCTGAACACGCGGCCCGCGCTGCCATTCAGAGCCTGGAGGGCCTCATCGACCACCATGCGGAGGGCGTGTCCGCCGTCCGGCGCAACGACGACGGCTGGTGCGTCGTCGTGGACGTTCTCGAGGTGCCCCGTATTCCGGACACCACGAGCCTCCTCGCCTCCTACGAGGTGCAGCTCGACCGGTCCGGCGAGCTCCTGGAGTACCGCAGGGTCCGCCGGTACCGCCGGGGCGCCGCCGACGAGTGAGCGGCGTCCACTCCCCTGCCGGAAGGACATTTCATGACCGCGACCACCTACTCCGACGAAGTCGTCGCCTGCCCGCCGCGCGCCGGCACCCTGTACGACGTCCTGGAGCTGATCCTCGACCGGGGCATGGTGATCGATGTCTTCATCAGGGTCTCCCTGGTCGGCATCGAGATCCTGAAGATAGACGCGCGCATCGTCGTCGCGAGCGTGGACACGTATCTGCGGTTCGCCGAGGCGTGCAACCGGCTGGACCTCGAACGGGACTCCGGCAGCACCACCGTTCCGGAGCTGATCGGCGGCGGTGCCGTCAAGTCCATCGGCAAGCGGAAGGTACGCAGGGCCGCCGAGTCGGTGGGCGACACCGTGCGCAAGGCGGTCGGCGGGGACGACGACGAGGAGCCGGAGGAGCGGCCGAAGAAGCGGCGCGCCCCGGCGCGCGGCAGCGAGAGCCGGCGCCGCCATGCGGAGGCGTGAGCGGTGACGGCCGACGGTGTGTACGTGTACGCGATCACCCGGGCGGGGATCACGCTCCCGGACGGGCAGGGGGGTGTGGGCGGTCCGCCCGCCCGTCTGCGGACCGTCCGGCAGGGCCGGCTCGCCGCCGTCGTCAGCGACGCTCCCCCGGACCTCCGGGCGCGTCGCCGCGATCTGCTCGCCCATCAGGATCTGCTGCTGCGCCTGATGGACGAAGGGCCCGTGCTGCCCATGCGGTTCGGCATGGTGGCCCCCGACCAGGCCACCGTCGAGCGGCAGCTGACCGCCGGCGAGGACGGCCATGTGGCGGCCCTGAAGCGGCTCGTCGGATGCCACGAGATCAACGTGAAGGCGCTGGCGGCCGAGGACGCCCTCGCCGACCTGGTCGCCGAGGACGGCGCCGTACGCAAGCTGCGGGAGGCCGCGCGCCGGCGTCCGGGCTACGAGGCGAGTCTGCGGCTGGGCGAGGCGGTGGCCGCCTCCCTCGCGCGGCGGGCCGCCGACGCGGGGCGGCGGGTGCTGCGGGAGCTGACGCCGAGAGCCCGGGCGGTGGCGTCCGGCCCGGAGGTCCCGGGGTGCGCGCTCAATGTGTCGTTCCTGGTGGAGCGCGAGGCCAGTGACGCGTTCCTGGCGGAGGCGCGCCGGTTCGCGGGCGACAACCGCGGACATGTGGAGCTCCGTCTCGCCGGACCGCTGCCCTGCTACAGCTTCGTCTCCGCCGAGGCCCGGCCGGTCCCCGTGGGCGGTGGCTGAGATGGGCCTCATCACCGGCCTGCTGACGTTGCCCATCGCGCCTGTGCGGGGGGTGGTGTGGGTGGCGGAGAAGCTGAACGACGCCGCCGAGCGTGAGCTGCGCGACCCACGCGTACTGCGCACACAACTCGCCGTACTCAACCAGGAGTTGGAGGACGGAGACATCACGATCGAGGAATTCGAGCGGGAAGAGGAGCGGCTGCTCGACCGGCTGCACGCCGTTCGGGCGGACCGAACGTCAAACGATCGAAGGTGACGTGCTCATGGATGACGAGGCCAAGGTAGCGCTCGCAGCCGCGGTGGTCGGCGGCTACGTGCTGGGCCGGACCAGGAAGGGCCGGATGGCCCTGACCGTCGCGACGTACCTGGCGGGCCGGAGGTTCGGGCTCGAACCCCGCCAGCTCGCCGCCGAGGGCGTGCGCCGCCTCGGCGGCGTCCCCCAGGTCGCGGAGCTCCAGGAACAGCTGCGGGGCGAGGTCATGGACGCGGGCCGCAAAGCCGTGACGGCGGCGGCGAACCGCGGCATGTCCTCGCTTGCCGACGCGATCGGCGACCGGACCGCCCGGCTCACCGAGGGCCGGCGCGAGGAGGACGAGGACCAGGGCGAGTACGACGACGAGCCGTACGAGGACGAGTACGACGACGCGTACGAAGAGGAACCGGAGGACGAAGAGGAACCGGAGGACGAAGAGGAACCGTACGAGGACGAGGACGAGTCCGGGGACGAGGACGACGCCGAGGACGAGGACGAAGGCGAAGGCGAAGGCGAAGGCGAAGGCGAGGACTTCGAGGACGGGGACGAGGACGAGGAGGACGGCGAAGCCCCCGAGCCCCCCGCGAAGAAGGCGGCGCCGAAGAAGGCGCCGTCCAAGAAGGCAGCCGCCAAGAGGGCCCCGGCGAAGAAGCAGGCCGCGAAGAAGCCGGCCCCGGCCAAGAAGACGGCACCCGCCAAGAAGACCGCGGCCAAGAAGAGCGCGGACAAGAAGCCCGCGGCGAAGAAGGCGGCACCCGCGAAGAAGACGGCCCGGGCCAAGAAGGCGGCGCCGAAGAAGTCGGCGCCCGCGAAGAAGGCCGCGGCCAAGAAGACCGCCCCGGCGAAGAAGTCCGCAGCGAAGAAGACGTCGACGTCCAAGTCGGCGTCCAAGCGGACCGCTTCCAAGCGCAGCGACCGTCGGAGGTAACGAGTCATGGCCAGCACAGAACAGGACGAGTCCGGGGCGCGGGGATCGGGTCTCGACCGGCTCCGTGAGGAGCTGTCGGGCTTCGTCAGCGCGAAGATGGAGGATCTCGCGGGCAAGGCGAGCGGCAAGCTGACGGATGTCGCGCAGCAGCTCACCGATTCCGCGGAGGACGGCGGCTCCCTGCCCGCCGTGGCCTCCCGGGTCCTCCAGGGCGAATCGCCGCTGAAGTCGTTCGTCTCGGAGAAGGCCAAGGGCGTGAAGGACAACGTCACGGAGAAGGCCAAGGAGGCGTTCGGCGGCGGCAAGGGGAAGAGCAAGTCGAGCGGTGGCGGCAAGTCGATGAACATCGTGGAAGTCCTCGACGTCGGCGTACCGCTGCGTACGGCGTACGACTACTGGACCCAGTACGACAAGTTCAGCAGCTTCGCGAAGGGCGTCCAGGACGTCTCGACGGAGGACGAGGCCACGAGCGACTGGAAGGTCAAGATCGGACCCTCCTCACGCAGCTTCAAGGCGACCGTCCAGGAACAGGTCCCCGACGAACGCATCGTCTGGACCTCGGAGGGCTCCAAGGGCACGACGCGCGGCGCCGTCAGCTTCCACGAGCTGGCGCCGAACCTGACCCGCATCGTGCTGGTGGTCGAGTACTACCCGTCCGGCTTCTTCGAGAAGACGGGCAACCTCTGGCGGGTCCAAGGACGCCGCATCCGCCTGGACTTCAAGCACTTCCAGCGCTACGTCACCCTCACCGACGAGGAGCCCGACGGCTGGCGCGGAGAGATCCGCGACGGCGAGGTCGTCGTCTCCCACGAGGACGCGGTGGCCGAGGAGGAGGAGGAGTCCGAGGGCGACGAGGAGCAGCCGGAGGACGAGGACTACGAGGCCGAAGGCGAGGACGAGGGAGAGGACGAGGAGGAAGCCCAGGAGGACGGGGAGGACGACGAGGACGACGAGGACGACGAGGACGAGGACGAGTGGGAGGACGACGAGGAACCGGAGGAGGAACCGGAGGAGGAAGAGGAAGAGGTGGAGGACGACGAGGAGGAAGAGGAGCCCGCCCCGAGCAGGCGGCGTGCGCGGAGGTCGCGTCGTGACTGATCTCGACTTCCGGCAGGACGCCGCCTACGCGCCCGCGGGTCCGCACACGACCAACCTCGCCGACATCCTCGAACGCGTCCTGGACAAGGGCATCGTCATCGCAGGCGACATCAAGATCGATCTCCTGGACATCGAGCTGCTCACCATCCGGCTCCGCCTGTTCGTCGCCTCCGTCGACACGGCGAAGAAGGCCGGGATCGACTGGTGGGAGACCGATCCCGCGCTCAGTTCGCACGCGGCGCGCAACGCGCTGCAGGACGAGAACCGGGAGCTGCGGGCCCGCCTCGACGCCCTTGAGTCACAGGAGTCCGAGCCCGCGCAGTCGTCACAGCCGAGGAACTGACCCGAGGAGACCCCCGCACATGACCGAGGACACCCGCTCGTCCGCGGATGCCCGTGCCGTCTACGTCTACGCGGTGTGCCGCACCGGGGAGCAGCCGGACCTCAGGGGTCCGGCGGGCGTCACCCGGGAAAGCCCCGTACGCGCCCTGCCCCTGGGCCCGGCGCTCACCGCGGTCGTCCAGACCGTGCGGGCGGCGGACTTCACCGACGAGGCGTGGCAGGCCCGGCTCGCCGACGAGCCCGAACTCGAACGGTATGCACGGGCCCATCACGAGGTGGTGTGCGCGATGGCCGCCCGACACCCGACGGTTCCGCTCCCGCTGGCCACGCTCTACCACGACGAGGAGCGGGCCCGGGCCGCGCTGGACAAGGAGGCGGGGCGCTTCCACGCCGCGCTGGAGCGCACGGCGCACCACTCCGAGTGGGGCGTCAAGGTGTACGTGGCCGACGCACCGGCCAGGGGGGCGGCCGAGGCCGCCCCGGAGCGGCCCGCGCCCGGGGCCGGCCGGGCGTATCTCGACCGGAAGCGGACCCTGCGGGACCGGCGCGAACGGCACCGGACGGACGGGCTGCGGATCGCCGAGGCGGTGGACGCGGACGTGAGCGGTCTGGCCACCGCCTCGCGCAGGCTGCCCTTCCACGGCCCCCGGGTGCCGGACGAGCGGCGCACCCAGGTGCTCAACGCGACGTATCTGGTGGCCGAGGACCGGGCGGTGGAGCTGGCGCGGCTGGCGCGGAGCCTCCGCGAGCGGACCGGGGCGCACGTCGAGCTGTCGGGACCCTGGGTCCCGTACTCCTTCGTCGGGGAGGTGTAGCCGTGGAGCGCGCCATCGTGCCGTGGGACGAGCCGGAGCCGCTGAACGGGCCGATCGGGGTGCCCCTGGTCGATCTGCTCGACCGGGTGCTCGCGACCGGGGTGGTCATCAGCGGGGACCTGGTCATCGCGATCGCCGATGTGCCTCTGGTACGCCTGTCGCTGCACGCGCTGCTGTCATCGGTCAGCGAGCGGGTGCCGGCGCCCTGGGCGGACGGAGGACCGTTGTGACGGACGCGCGGGTCGAGCTGGACTCCGGCAAGGTGGGCCAGGACCTCGTCACGCTGGTGCTCACCGTGGTGGAGCTGCTGCGCCAGCTGATGGAGCGCCAGGCGATCCGGAGAATCGACGAGGGTGACCTCACGGAGGAGCAGACCGAGGAGATCGGCACGACGCTGATGCTCCTGGAGCAGCGGATGACGGAGTTGTGCGAGCAGCACGGGGTGCGGCCCGAGGATCTGAATCTCGACCTCGGGCCGCTGGGGACGCTGCTGCCTCGCGACTGAGCCGGCCGGGGTTTCCCCGGGCGCGGCGATCACCCGAATGGCGGGGGCGCGGGAGCCGGAGGAGAGTGGGAGGCGGGGCGGATCGGCTTCCGCCGGCAGCCCCTCATCCCACCCCAGCTCTTTCCGTGTGAGGAACTCATGGCGACCAACGAAAGCGTCGGCGGCACCAGGCTGGAAGGCGGCGCGGCGGGCGGCACACGAGGAACGACGACCATCGCGGACAACGTGGTCTCGGCCATCGCCGGTATCGCGGTACGGGAGACCGACGGGGTGTATTCCGTCGGCAAGGGCCCTTCCCGCGCGCTCGGCGCCGTCAAGGACAAGGTCTCCCGCTCCAGTGACCCGGGGCGGGGCGTCAAGGTGGAGGTCGGCGAGAAGCAGACCGCCATCGACGTCGACATCGTCGTGGAGTACGGCGCCCCCATCCTGGACACCGCGCGCAGCCTGCGTACCGACGTCACGGACGCCGTCGAGACGATGACCGGTCTCGAGGTGGTCGAGATCAACATCAACGTCACCGATGTCCATGTGCCGGGTGCCGACGACGAGGACGAGGACGAGACGTCCACCTCGCGCGTCCGGTGAGGCAGCCGCGGCTGACCCGTGACAGGTCTCAGTCCTCGGTGAGGATGCCTTCGCGGAGCCTGCGCAGGATGCGGGCGATCAGCCGTGAGACGTGCATCTGGGAGAGACCGAGGCGTTCACCTATCTGGGACTGCGTCATCTCCTGGCCGAAGCGCATCTCGACGATGGCGCGTTCCCGTTCGTCCAGCGTCTCCAGCAGGGGCGCGAGGGCGTGCAGGTTCTCGACCAGTTCGATCCCCGGGTCGCATTCACCGGTGATGTCGGCGTGGGTGCGGCTGACCCCGCTCGGGCTGTCGGACTCCGCCCCGTCGAGGGGGACGTCCAGCGAGTGCGCGGTGTAGCCGTTCGAGGCGACCAGGCCCTCGATGACGTCTTCCTCGCTGATGCCGAGGCGTTCGGCGAGTTCGGCGACGGTGGCCTCCCTGCCGAGGGAGGTGGCCAGTTCCTCCTTGGCCTTGGCGAGGGTGACCCGGAGTTCCTGGAGGCGCCGGGGCACATGGACGGACCAGGTGGTGTCCCGGAAGAAGCGCTTGATCTCACCGACGATGTAGGGAATGGCGAATGAGGTGAATTCGACTTCCCTGCTGAGCTCGAAGCGGTCGATGGCCTTGATCAGGCCGATGGTCCCCACCTGGATGATGTCCTCCATCTGGCCGTTGCCGCGATTGCGGTACCGGGCCGCGGCGAAGTGCACCAGGGTGAGGTTCATCTCGATGAGCGTGTTGCGGGCGTACTGGTACTCCGCCGTGCCCTCTTCGAGGGTCTGCAACCGGTCGAAGAACAGCTTGCTGAGCGCCCGGGCGTCCTTGGGCGCGACCTTCAGCGGGTCGGCGATCTCCGGGAGTTCGGCCGGCGCACCTGTCGTGGTCCCCGGCACCTGCGCAGATACGGATGTCGACATGGCGATCATTCCCTTCCGTCGGCAGCGACTGCTTACGCATACGCGAAGCTGCGACTACCCGGAGCCATGCGTTCCACACACGCGTGCGAGAAAAGTCGTGGTGGTTCCGTCCGCCGACGCCTGCGGCGACGCGGCCCGTGGAAGGAGGTGTCAGCGCGGGGGGTAGGGCGAGTCGATGAGGACCCGGGCGAGGTGCGCGGCGTTGAGGGCCATCTGGTGGGTGGTGGACCTGACGGCTTCGGGTGTCTCCTCCAGGTCCCGGTAGTCGGTGCCGTGCATGGCCTCGCCGACCCAGTAGCTCACCGCACCGGGGGCGAGGGTGAAGCCCAGGTCGTTGAGTCCCTGGAAGAGGTCGGCGCTCACCTTGTGGGCGCCGTCCTCGTTGCCGACGACGGCCACCATGCCCACCTTGCCGTACGGCAACTGCCTGCCCTCTTGGTCGGTCTCGGAGATGTCGGCGTTCAGCCGTTCCAGTACGCGCTGGCAGAGGCTCGCCGGGTGCCCGAGCCAGATCGGGGTGGCCAGCAGCAGGATGTCCGCCGCCATCACCTTCTCGCGCAGCCGGGGCCACTCGTCCCCGTCGCCCATGTCCTGGGCGATCCCGGGCCGTACGTCGTGGTCGGCGATCCGCACCGTCTCCCCCTTCACACCCAGACCGGCGAGTTCGGCCATGATCTGGTCGGCCAGCAGCTGACTGCTGGACGGCTTGGGCGACGGGGAAAGGGTGCAGACGAGCGCGAGTGCTCGGGTCATCGGAAGGCTCCTCACGGTGTGGGATCGCTCGGCCCGGGTGTTCCGGCGCCCTCCCACTATGGAAGGTCCGCACGGTGTGCGCCCGTCACCACCGGGTCCGGAGTCTCTTTCCCGTTCTTCCCCGGGAAAGTCGGGAACTTTTCCAGGAATACCGGGGAAAGGCCGGGGCATCCGATGCTCAGGAGGTTGATACCCATGGTTCCCGTGATTCTGGTTCTTCTGCTTGCGCTCATTCTCTTCGGGGCGGGTTTCGCCCTGAAGGCCCTGTGGTGGATAGCCATCGCCGTACTCGTGGTGTGGCTGCTCGGTTTCGTCGTCCGCCCGGCGGGCGGCGGTGGAAAGCGGGGCCGCTGGTATCGCTGGTAGATCTGACCGGGCGATACGTCGCAGCGGCACATAAAGTGAGGGTCGGCCGGGATTTTCCCGGCCGACCCTCACTTTTTCGTATGGCATTTCTTCGGTGCGCGCACATCTGCCGGACGGGTGATACCCCCATGACACACTCCCCCACCAGTGACGGCGAGCGTCTCCTGCACGGGCTTCTGGCGGATGTGCATGCCACCGCGCCGACCGATCTGCCGGCTCTCATGAACCGGTACGCCGGTCTGCTGGGACTGCGCCGGGTGGAGATCTGCATCGTCGACCTCCAGCAGCAGTGTCTCTCCCCGCTCTCGGGCGAACCGCGGCTCCACGTGGACGCTTCCCTCGCCGGTTCGGCCTTCCGCTCGCTGGCGCTGCGCGTCGAGACGACGGACACCGAGACGCTGATCGCCTGGCTGCCGCTGGTGGACGGGGTGGAGCGGCTGGGGGTGATCGGCGTCGAAGTGGACTCGCTGGACAGGACACTGCTGGAACGCTGCGCGAGTCTGGCGTCCGTCCTGGCCATGGCGATCACCTCGAAACGCGCGTTCAGCGACCGGTTCGTGCAGCGGGCCCGTACGGAGACGATGACACTGCCCGCCGAGATGGTGCGGAACCTGCTGCCGCCGCGCGCGGTCGGCGAGGACCGGGCGCTGTCCACGGCGGTGCTGGAACCGGCGTACGAACTGGGCGGCGACGCCTTCGACCACTCGCTGACGGAGTCGACGCTGCACGCGGTCATCCTCGACGCGATGGGCCACAACCTGGCGTCCGGGATGACCAGTGCGATCGCGATGGCCGGCTGCCGCAGCGCCCGGCGCAAGGGGTCGGGGCTGCGGGAGCTCGTCAGGACGGTGGACGACGTGCTGGCCGAATGGCTCCCCGACCAGTTCAGCACCGGCATCGCCCTGCAACTGGACATGTCCAGCGGCATCATGAGCTGGATCAACTGCGGCCACCCTCCGCCGCTGCTGATCCGCGAGCACCGCGTCCTGGACAACGCCCTCGACCGCCCCAGCGAACCGCCCCTGGGCACCCCGGGCGTGCTCGCCGCGGCGGAACGGGTGGTCCACGAGGTGCCCCTGCTCCCCGGCGACCGGGTCCTGCTGTACACGGACGGGGTGACCGAGGCCCGCATGGCGGACGGCACCCAGTTCGGCCTGAACCGCTTCACGGCCTCGGTCATCCGCGCCACGGCCGCCGGGGAGCCCGCGTCGGAGGCCCTGCGGCAGCTCATCCACTCCATCCGCGAGTACCAGCACGACCGGCTGAACGACGACGCCACGATCATGATGCTGGAGTGGCGCCCGAGCCCGCGGGAAAGCTAGGGCGTCACGGGCTCAGAGGCCCGACCTCGGCACGCTCTCGTTCCAGGTGCGCGAGAAGACCCGCCGGCCGTCCTCGTAGCCGTCGAGCGTGGCGTCCACGTGGAACGCGCTGTCGTCCGAGGTCAGCATGGTGCGGGTCTCCACACGGACGTCCCAGCCGGTGCGCCGGAAGCGCATGGTCCAGGCGGACTCGCCGCCAACCGAGCCGAGGTCGTCCGCGACGGAGGTGTACCTCTCGCAGGCCCGCAGCCCCACCTCGATGCCGTTCTCCTCGAACCGCTGGAGCCCCCGGTCCTTCACGATGTCCAGCACGGAGTGGTAGTCGACCAGATTCCTGGACACGGTCCACGCCTGCTCGGGTTCGGTGAGCTGGGTGACCTCGGGCGGCGCGCACCCCTCCGGCTCGCCGAAGGGCACCTCGGGCATCCCGTCCGGTGCCTCGGCCGGGCGGACGGGCAGCGTGAGGCGGCTGCCGCTCTCGTACACGCTCAGGCAGGCGGGTGCGGCGGCGGGCCAGACCAGCGGCCAGTACGAGGTGGAGAGCGAGAGGCGGATGCGGTGGCCCGCCGGGAAGACCTGGGCGACCCCGTTGAGCGGCACCCGCACGGGGTATGCCTCGCCGGGCTCCAGCGGTTCGGGCCGGTCCGCACCGGAGCGGTGGGCGAGGTTGAGCACGCCGTAGGTGACCCGGGTCGCCCGCCCGTCGGGGGCCACGTCGGAGAGCCGCACCGCCACCTGCCCGGTCTCCCGGGACGAGGAGACGAGCAGGTCCACCGAGGGCGCGCCCAGGATCTCGACGCGTTCGGACAGCGGCGCGGTCTCGAAGACCAGTGAGCCGCCGTCCTCCTCGCGCTGGTCGTAGGGCAGGTCCGGCGGGGCGTTGTACGAAGCCCACTTGCCGGCGAACTGGCCCACGGACAGCGGTGACTGCACGGTGTGGACGCGCTCCTCCGCCCCGGCCCCCGGGTCCTCGTCGCCGCGGACGATGCGGTGGTCCCGGAGGGGGTGGGGCACCTCCTCGATGTGCGGGGACGGCCAGCTCGGCTCCCCCACCCAGCGGCCGGGGCGCTCCTGGTAGGAGGTGGAGGGGGGCACGCTCTCCTGCATCCAGGCGCGGATCATGGGCCCGTCCATGACGCCGTTCTCGACGCCCTTGAGCCAGTGGTCCCACCACCGCACGACCTCCTGGAGGTAGCCGATGGCCGGTCCGGGCTCCCCGAGGTGGGGCAGCTTGTGCGACCAGGGGCCGATGAGCCCCTTGCGCGGGACGTCGACACGGCTCAGGAGCCGGGTGACGGCGTTGGAGTAGCCGTCGGCCCAGCCGCTGGACGCGAGTACGGGGCAGCGCAGCGCCTGGTAGTCCTCGCTGAGCGAGGCGTGCCGCCAGTAGTCGTCGCGTTCCTGGTGGCGCAGCCATTCGACGACCCAGGGGCGTGCGGCGTCCAGCCGTTCGTGCCACATGTCCCGCCACCGGTCACCGACGGCGGCGGGGTCGGGCGGGCAGGTGGAGTAGGCGAACATGGTGCCCGCCTCGGCCAGGTTGTCGGAGAGCATCGCGCCGCCGACGTAGTGCATGTCGTCCGCGTACCGGTCGTCCGTGAAGGACGCGATGACGATGGCGCCGAGGCTCGGCGGGCGGCGGGCGGCGACCTGGAGCGCGGCGACCCCGCCCCAGGAGATGCCCATCATGCCGGTCCTCCCGTCGCACCAGGGCTGGTCCGCCAGCCAGGCGAGGACCTCCTCGGCGTCGCGCTGCTCGCGTTCCAGGTATTCGTCCAGAAGGACGCCCTCGGACTCGCCGGTGCCCCGCAGGTCGACGCGTACGCAGGCGTAGCCGTGGCCCGCGATGTAGGGGTGGTGGATCGCGTCGCGGGTGGAGGTCAGGTCGTTCTTGCGGTACGGGACGGCCTCCAGGATCGCCGGAACCGGTTGGCGGTCGGAGGTGGTGGGGCGCCAGATCCTCGCCGACAGCCGGACCCCGTCCGACATGGTGATGGTGACGTGGTCCTCCTGGCTGACCTCGTACGGCAGTCGGTCGACGTGTCGCATACCTGTGTTCTGCTCCTTCCTCTTCGCGGCCCGGTTCACGACGCCTTGACGTCACGGCCGCCCGGTGCGGTGTCCTCGAAGGTGAGGCCGAGCGCGGCGACGCACTGGTCGAACTTGCGCCGCAGACCCTCCTCGTCGTCCGCTCCGGTGAAGATGTGGGCGATCTCGTAGCTGTAGCTGTCCTGCTGGGGGACGGTGGAGAGCTTCTGGCCCTCGGACGGCACCATGTCGATGCGTACGCCCGGTATCCCGCGCTCGATGGCCGCGATCCGTTCCGGGGTGGGGACCTCGCGGACCGTTCCCTCGCCGAACCAGCGGTAGTACCACTTGGCGGCCATCCGGTACGGGCCTTCGCCGCCGCGCACCACGGGGTCCTCGCCGAGGGCGAGGCGGATCATCCGGTGGTGGTTGGGTACGCCGTCGACGTAGTGGAACAGCTCCGCGTGGGACTGGGAGTGGCGCGGGTTGATCTCCAGCAGACGGACCCGGCCGGTCTTCGGATCGTAGAAGTACTCGATGCTGAACGTCGCCGCGTCCATGCCGATCCGGCGGATGGTCCGCTCGCTGACCTCGTGGAGCTGGTGGACGACGTCCGGGGGCAGGGTGCTCGGGTACTGGTGGCGCAGGAAGCACGGGGAGCCGGGGTAGTTGATGGAGTCGAGCACCCCGTAGACGGTGACCTCGCCGTCGTTCGCGTAGCCCTCGACGGCGACCTGGATGCCGGTCATGGCTTCCTCGGCGAGGCAGACCTGTCCGCCGATCCCCTCCATCTCCGGCGGCAGATCGACGAGTTCCAGCACCTCGTCGAAGGGTTTGCCGACCCGGCCGATGCCCTTGCGTATGGACTCCACGGCGGCCCGGAACCCGGCCATGTCCTCGACGCCGTAGGCGAGTTCCGAGGAGTAGGCGAGGGCGGGCTTGAGCCACATGGGGAATCCGACGCCTTCGGGCGGCTGCGGGTCGTCGCTGTCGAGGTCGACCCGTCCGAAGCCGGGCAGGGCGTCGGTGGCCTTCTTCTGTTCCAGCCTGCTCCAGTACTTGTGCTCGCACTTGACGACGGATTCGAGGCTGGTGGTGCGGGTGCCGTACTCGCGGCCGAGCATCGGCACGAGCGTGCTGACGGGGAAGTCCCAGTAGCCGACGATGGCGTCGACGGAGCCCTCGTGAGCGTCGAGCACCGCGCGGGCCCGGTCCATCAGGGCGGCGACCGACACCTCACCCCCCTGGAGCTCCTCGATGGTCAGCAGGGGGTGGAACCGGTAGGTGCCGGCGTCGGGAACGGCGTTCAGGGACGGCAGATTCGCCTCGTCCAGACCGAGTACGAAGATGTTCTTGCAGGGCGGGGACACGCGTCGTCCTTTCGTGGGGTCCCCGGCGCGTACCCCCCATCGGGGGAATCAAGGGCGTCCGGCCCTCCCCCGGCCGCCACACCAGGACCGGCCCAAGCCCGCCGCCCGTACGGGCGCGGTCCCGCTCGGCGCGGGCCACGGCGCGGTCCTCTCCTCTGCCTCGCGGCAGTGGTTGGGTACTGTCTCAGCGGTCCGACGACGTGGACCCACGGGATGCGAGACCCCTGTCCGCCTCACATTCGGGCCCGCTGTTCCGTCGGACCGTCAGCAGCGGAAACGGACACGACGACCAGGGGCGGTCACGTACATGAGCACACCTTCCGAGCCGGACCTCGGCGCCGTCATCGGTGAGCGCCGCCAGTTGACGAACCTCGCCTACCGGATGCTCGGCTCGGTCGCCGAGGCGGAGGACGCCGTACAGGAGACGTACGCCCGCTGGTACGCCATGGCGCCGGAGCAGCGGGACGCCATCGCGTCGCCCGGGGCGTGGCTGACGACGGTGGCCAGCCGGGTCTGCCTCGACGTGCTGGGCTCGGCGCGGGTCAGGCGGGAGCGTTACGTCGGCGAGTGGATACCGGAGCCGTTGCCGGACCGCTCCGAGTGGGTCGGCGGGCGCGCCGACGGCGGCGGCGACGAGCCGGCGGACCCCGCGGACCGGGTCACCCTGGACGAGTCCGTGAACATGGCCTTCCTGGTGGTGCTGGAGTCCATGACCCCGGCCGAGCGGGTGACGTTCATCCTGCACGACGTGTTCCGGTACCCCTTCGCGGAGGTGGCGGACATCGTCGGCCGGAGCGCCCCGGCGTGCCGGCAGCTCGCCGCTTCGGCCCGCCGGCGCCTCCGGGACGCGCGCGCCGAGGCGGCCCCCGCGGCCGGGCAGGCGGCCCTGGTGCGGGAGTTCAAGGACGCGTGGGAGGCCAAGGACATCGGGGCGCTCATCGGTCTCCTCGACCCGGAGGCGGCGATGATCACCGACGGGGGCGGTCTGGCCGGGGCGGCCCTGCGCCCGGTCGAGGGCGCCGAGCGGGTCGCCCAGTACCTGGTCCACTTCGCGGACAGGGTGCCGGAGCTCCTCCTGCTCGAACGCACGGTGAACGGGCGGCCCGGCCTGGTCGCCCAGCACGCCGGGGTCACGGTGACGGTGGCCGCGTTCGGTCTCGCGGGGGACCGGGTGCACCGCATCTGGGCGGTGCGCAACCCGGAGAAGCTGCGTCCCTGGCCCGGGCACGGCGGGGCCGGGGAGGCGGCTCAGTCGTGGGGCGGGTAGGTCAGCCGGCCGTCGCGGACCCGCGCGTCCTTGTTGAGGACCGCGGGCCGCGTCGAGGTGGGCGACAGGATGTCCACGACCTCGGCGCCCGCGACGATCAGCGCGTCGGTGATGAGTCTGCGGTGGCAGCGCCACGGCACGGCCTCGCTGCACATGATCGCGGGCCGGGTGTCCTCGGCGAGTTCCAGCAGTTCGGCGAGCCCTTCCCGGAAGGCGTCCGTCGCCATGTAGTCGGCGTAGTCGCGGAACGCCTTGACCCGCCAGGCGCCGTTCTCGGTCGGGACGCCCTTCGGGGTGTGGCGGCGCCCGCCCAGCTTCGGGAGCCACCGGTATCCGATGCCGGGCGGCAGGGAGTCGATGATGTTCCGCTGGTTCCACTGCGGGAGCTTCCGGGACGACGGGTACGAGCGCACGTCGGCCAGCAGGGTGACGTCGTTCCGGCGCAGCAGCTCCACCAGTTCACCGAACTCCCTGTTCGAGTGGCCGACCGTGCAGATCCTGTTCACCGTCCCGCCCGTCAGGTCTTCTTGAGCGCGCTGCCCTTGTGCATGGCGAGGTGGCCGGTCTTGTCGCTCTTGATCTCGTACTGCGGTTCCTCCTTGCTGCAGCGCCGGGTGCGGCCCTTGAACTCGACGTCGCTGGTGTGCTTCCCGGTGATGACGCCTTCGACGTGACCCGCTTCGGAGTTCCATCGCACGTGGTCCCCGACGGCGAAATCCTTCATGGCGCTTCCTTTCGTCTGTCGTCGCGGGCGGGGCCGTTTCGCGGCCATGGTCCCTTTCGCCCTGGGTACGCTCCTTTCGGTGAGCACGCCACCGGGCGGGAACAGGAACGTGGAAGCGGGTCGATCGATGTGCACCGCCGAGGACTACCCCGTACGGGCCGCCGCCCGCTCCCGCACGCTGGCCGAGCTGGACGGGCGACTGGTCGGGTGCCGGGCCTGTCCGCGCCTCGTGGAGTGGCGCGAGGAAACCGCCCGGATCAAACGCCCCGCGTTCCGCGACTGGGAGTACTGGGCCCGCCCCGTACCCGGTTTCGGGCCGCCCGACGCCTCGCTGGCCGTCACGGGTCTGGCGCCCGCCGCGCACGGCGGGAACCGGACCGGCAGGATGTTCACCGGCGACCGGGCGGGTGACCTGCTGTACGCCACGCTGTACGAGCTGGGCCTGGCCTCCCGGCCCACGGTGACGGACCTGGCCGACGGGCTCGAACTGTTCGGGGTCAGGGTGACGTCCCCCGTGCACTGCGCGCCGCCGGCCAACCGCCCCACGCCGGGCGAGCGGGACACGTGCCGGCCGTGGCTGGCCCGCGAGCTCCAGTTGCTGCGGCCCACGGTGCGCTCGGTCGTCGTGCTCGGCGGCTTCGGCTGGCAGGCGACCCTGGCCGCCCTGGAGCGGGCCGGGCGGCGGGTGCCCCGGCCGAGGCCGGTGTTCGGCCACGGTGCCCGTACGACGCTGGAGCCGGCCGACGGGGCGGGCGACCCGCTGACGGTGTTCGGCTGCTACCACGTCAGCCAGCGCAACGTCTTCACCGGGCGCCTCACCCCGGCGATGCTCCGCGAGGTGCTGGCCGAGGCGGCGGAGACGGCGGGACTGCCGGTCGTCCGGCCGGATCCGGAGTGACGCGGCCCGGGGCCGCCCAAGGAGTGTCCGGGCGAATTTTTGCCAGATCATCAGGTTGGACCGACAGAAAATCGAGCACGCGTCCGTTATGGGCTCACTTCCTCGCACCACCGCCACCCCCGCACCGCGCGCACACGCGCCCCGTCCGCGAGGGCGCGAGTCGGCCGGGAGAGCGCGTACGATCCGCCGACGCCTGCTCGTGCCCGTCGCGATGATGTCGTTCGCCCTCGTCGCTGCGGGCTGCAACGACGACGGCTCCGGATCGGACGGGGCGGCCTCGGCCGCGGCCCACGCCGGAACGACGGGGCCCGCCGAGACCTCGCCGCAGCCGCCCGCCCCGGCCTCCTCGGCCCCCGCGACGCCACCGTCCTCCCCGGCCGCGCCCAGTGCTTCCGGGGCGCCGTCCGGGGCGGACGCCGCCGGTCCCGGCCGGTGCACGGCCGAGGGCCTGGGCATGAGCGTGAAGCGGGGCGACGGGGGCGCCGGGCAGGTCTACTACGAGCTCACGTTCGTGAACAAGTCCGGGCACTCCTGCTCCCTGAACGGCTTCCCCGGCGTGTCCCTGATCCAGCGCGACGGCGCCGTCATCGGCGCACCGGCCGAGCGCGACGGCGCCTCGCACGGGGCGACGGTGCTGGCTCCCGGGAAGACGGCGCACGTCGTCCTGCACACGCTGAACCAGGGCATCGCGGACGGCGGCTGCTGGAAGCAGGGCGACTACCTGCGGGTGTACCCGCCGGGCTCCAAGGAGGCCCTGACCCTGCGGGACCCGCAGATCCGCGTCTGCGGCGACCGCTTCACGACCACGTCGGTCGAGCGCTGACCCCTCCGCCCCGAAGGGCGGGCGCGGTCAGGCCGGGAGGTCGTCCACCGTCGGGGCGACGGGGGCGAAGAGGTCGGCCACGGCGGTGAGGGCGGCCGTCTTGAGGGCGGCGGCCGGGACGGCCGTGCCGTCGGGCGCGGGCAGACTCCGGGTGGCCGTGGCCTCGGCGACGACAGCGGGCCGGTAGCCGAGGTTGAACGCGCCCTGCGCGGTGTGGGTGACGCACATGTGGGCCATGAACCCGGCGAGCACCAGGTCCTTGCCGCTGCCGGGCTCCGCGCCCAGGGCGGTGAGGGTCTTCTCCAGCTCCGTGCGGTGGAAGGAGTTCGGGAACTGCTTGACGACCACCGCCTCCCCCTCCCGGGGCGCCACTTCGTCGCTGAGGGCGCCGATGTGTTCGCGGATGTCGTACGGGGAGCCCTCGCCGCCGTCATGGATGACATGGATCACCGGGGTGCCCGCGGCCCTGGCCCGGTCCAGCAGCCTGGCGCAGGCCGCGACGGCCTCCTCGGCTCCCTCCAGCGCCATGACGCCGGTGCGGTAGGTGTTCTGGACGTCGATGAGGATCAGTACGGATTCGCTCAGCCGGGGCAGCCGGGCGTCCAGGCCGGAGACCTCGCGGAGCGTGACGGAGGGCTGGATCGTGGTCATGGTGGATGCCTTTCTCAGGGTGTGCGGGCAGGGCGGAGCCGTCCGTCGTGCCCGGTGCGGGGGTCGGGGTTCCGGGGTGTCCGGAGCGGTCAGGCCGCGTGGGTGCGGAAGCGGCGGCGGTAGGCGGCCGGTGTGGTGGCGATCTGCCGCCGGAACACACGGTGCAGGGTCTCCGCCGACCCGAGCCCGGCGGCGGACGCCACCCGGTCGAGCGGGTCGTCGGTCGTCTCCAGGAGGCGGCGGGCCGCCTCGACGCGGGCGGACTCGACGTAGGCGGCCGGGGAGACTCCGGTCTCCTGTTTGAAGACCCGGGCGAAGTGGCGCTCGCTCAGGCACATCCGCGCCGCGAGCACCGGTGCGGACAGGTCCTGGTCGAGGTGGTCCGCGATCCACAGCCGCAGCACGTCGATCTCGCGCCGGGAGGCCGCCGGCCTGCTCAGGGGCACGGAGAACTGGCTCTGCCCGCCCTGCCGCTTGAGGTACATCACCAGCTGGCGTGCCACGGCGAGCGCGGCGTCCTCGCCCAGGTCCTCGGCCACCAGGGCGAGCGCGAGGTCCAGGCAGGCGCTGATGCCGGCGCCGGTCCACACCCGCCCCCGGTCGGCGCGGACGAAGATCGGGTCCGCGTCCACCGTGACCTCCGGGTGCGCGGCGGCGAGCTGGGCGGCGGTCGACCAATGGGTGGTCGCCGTCTTGCCGTCCAGCAGCCCGGCGGCGGCGAGCAGATGCGCGCCGACGCACACGGACGCCACCCGGCGGGCGTGCGGGGCGGTCTCCTTCACCCAGGCCACGATGTCCGCGTCGATCCGGGCGACGGGGCCGTCGTCGGTGATGTCGACGGCACCGGGCACCAGCAGGGTGTCGACCTCCCGGCCCACCTCGCCGAAGGTGAGGTCGGTCAGCAGCCGCACCCCTGCCGAGGTCCGGACCTCGCCCGCCCCGGGCCCGGCGAGCCGGACCTCGTAGCGGTCGTGGCCCTCGGACACCCTGTTGGCCAGGGCGAAGACCTCGGCGGGGCCGGAGACGTCGAGCAGGTCGACGCCGGGGAAGACCGCGATGACGACGCGGTGTGCGCTGGACATGGGTCCATCGTCGTCAACCGCGCGGGTGGCCGCAATGACGGTTCCCTGTCACATTCGGACACCGGCGCGGCGGCCCGGGTTCCGAGATGCGGGCGCGCGGGCGCGCTGGTTCGCTGGGATGGACGGCTCTCCACCGAGAACCTGGAGTGATCATGAGCGTTGCGGACGAGACCGGCGGCCGGGCCGAGCGCATCCGGGCGAAGGCCGAGGAGATGCGGGAGACCGCCGAACGCACATCGGACCCGCAGGAGCGGCAGCGCCTTCGGGACAAGGCCCGCCGGCTCCAGGAGCGGAGCGACCAGGTGACCACCAAGGGCGACCACGGCACGAACGCACTCTGAGCCGGCGGCCCCTTCTGCTGCCGGGTGAACCTACTGGGTGAACCGGGGCAGCCACTTCACCAGGTAGTCGGGGTGGCCCGCGTTCTCGGCGGCCAGCTGCCGGACCACGAACCCCAGGCCGAAGGCCCGGCCGGACGCGAAGTCGCGCTGGGGGCGGTCCACGTCGAGCGCGGCGACCTCGGCGTACTCGTCCAGCAGGACCCGGTGGGTCTCGATGCGCTGGAGCGTCCGGGCCGGGTCCTGGCGGACGATGTGCCGGTCGTAGGCGTGGCCGTGCGTGCGCAGGGTGAAGGCGATCGAGCCACCCCGGTCGTGGATCTCACCGGGCGACTCGGCCGGGCACCGCCACCCCTCGCCGCCGGCGGCCCGCGCGAGGTCCTCTTCCTCGTCGAGGCGCGCCCTGACGAAGGCGACGAGGTCGGAGTTGTCTGTCGTCATCTGGTTTCGCATCCTTCCGCTCGGCCCCACCCCCTGGGGGCCGAGCTGGACACTACCCCGAGGCGCCTCAGTGGCTCCCGTCCACCGGCTCCAGTACGAACACGGGGATCTGCCGGTCCGTCTTCTTCTGGTAGTCGGCGTAGTCGGGGAACGCCTCGACCGCGCGCTCCCACCACTGCTCCTTCTCCGCACCGGTGACCTCACGTGCCGTCATGTCCCGGCGCTCGGGGCCGTCCTGGAGCTCGGCGCGCGGATCGGCCTTGAGGTTGTGGTACCAGACGGGGTGGGTGGGGGCTCCGCCCTGGGAGGCGACCACCGCGTACCGGCCGTCGTGCTCGACGCGCATGAGGGGCGTCTTGCGGATCTTCCCCGACTTGGCGCCCACGGTCGTCAGGACGATGACGGGCATGCCGCGCATCGTCGTCCCTTCCGTTCCGCCGGAGCTCTCGTACTGCTCGACCTGGTCGCGAACCCACTGGGAGGGGCTCGGCTCGTACTCGCCCTGGAGAGGCATGCGTTCATTCCCGTCGTCGGTCTGTCCGGCCGTGGCACATCGCCGGCCGCGGCATCTCATCATGGCTTCAACGACTTCTGCGGCCGGGCTCATCCGCCCCTGCCGTCGTGTCGCGGTCAGGAGCGGCCGGTGGCTCCGGTGCCGTAGCGGACCGTGACCGTCTCGAAGCCCAGGGATCCGAGAAGGCCCTTGAGCATCGCGGTCGTGTTCTTCTCCGCGCGCCGCGCCAGGCCGCTCTCCTCGGCCGCTTCACCGATGTGGCGTGCGGCCAACTTGTTGACGGCCTGCTCACTGCCGGGGTTGTCGGAGAAGAAGTCGCCGAGCCGGTCGAGGAGGCCGCGCTGCTTGGACACCGCGTAGGAGCGGTCGGGGTCGAGCGCCGGCTTGCCCAGCACGGCGTGCGGCAGCCGGAGTTCGGCGGTGGTGCGGTCCTCGTTCACGACGACTCCCCCGCTCGTCACCCGCCCGAGGTCGACGTAAGCGGATACGGTGCCGGCGCCGACGTACAGCGTGCGGCTGCCCCGGATCACGTCGGGGACGTACTTGGTGTCCTTCTCCAGGTCGACCACGACCTGGAAGTTGCCGGCCGCCGCCTCGTACCTGCTCATGTCCTGGATCGACTTGAGCACCGCGGGGCCCGAACGGTCGTGGGTCTCCTCGCCGAAGATGTCGCCCAGGCCGGGGAGCAGGCTGAGGCGGGTACCGAGGAGCAGCAGGGCGAGCGCGGCCGCGCCCAGGGCGGCCGCACGGCCCCATCGACGGCGGCGCCGGCCGTCGTCGGCCGGGCCTGGCTTCGTGGACGGTTCTGTCGCCGGGTCGGTGGAGGTCATACGGTCCGTATGACCCGGCCCGCCGGGTTCACGCAGGGGGCGGACCGCCCTTGCGCCGTCTCCGGAGCCCGCGCAGCCCCTCAGGCCCCGGTGGCCCCGTCCAGCCGCTCCCGTACCAGGTCGGCGTGGCCGATGTGGCGCGCGTACTCCCCGATCATGTGGACGTGGACGAGGCGCAGCGAGTACACCTCCCCGTTGTGGGTGAAGGTGTCGTCCAGCGAGGCACCGGCGACGATCCCGTCGGCGAGCCGGCACTCCTCGACCAGCCGGGCGTAGTCCTCGGCGGCCGTGGCGGGGTCCAGGTCCTCGAAGTCCGCGTCCTTGCCCTTGGCCGGGTCGTACATCGGCTCCAGGTCCTGCCCGGCGAACCGCTGCCGGAACCAGGTGCGTTCGACCTTCGCCATATGGCGTACGAGCCCCAGCAGGGACAGATTCGAGGGCTCCACCGTCCGTTCGGCGAGCTGTTCACCGGTGAGCCCGGCGCACTTCTGGAGCAGGGTCGAGCGGAACCAGCCGAGATAGCCGGTGAGCATCTCCCGTTCGGCGGCGACGAGCGAGCCGGGCGTACGGGTGGCTGCGGGTGCGGTCCAAGTCATCGGGCGATCATGCACCCTGAACGACTGTTCGTACGAGTCGTTTTACGCGCGCGTGCCGGAGGCGTCGCCGTCCGATGCGGAGCGGGACACGGACGTCGTGGCACCGCCGACGAGTCCGAGGACCAGGAAGAGGACCACCAGCGCCTTTCCCGCGTTGCTCATGACCAGCGGCCGGGTGGCGGAGCGCGGCCGGCCCTGCGGTTCGGAGAGGGCGTCGTCGCCGAAGAGCCCCTTGGGGTAGGCCGGGCTGAGCAGGGAGAAGTAGGCGGAGACCCGCATCTCGTAGCGCAGGGTGGCCGCCGTCGCCTCGAACAGCGGGCGTGGCATGCGCCCCAGGACGAGGGTGATGAGCCACCAGAGGACGGCGAGGACCGACCAGCCGGAGGTGGCGAGGCCCTGCACGATCGCCGCGGGGACGACCAGGATCAGCCGGAAGAACACGGCGAGCCGGTTCAGCCGCGTCGGGCGGACGTCGATGCGCACGGGGTGGTCCGGCGGCTGGGCCAGGCCGAAGGGCGGGTAGCGGTCCACGAGGAGCATGGCGCTCGCGCCGACCCGGGTCCGGTAGGCCAGGACCTGGGCGAGGAAGCGGTAGACGGGGCCGGGCAGCCGGCCGAGCGCGAGAGCGGCGAACCAGCCGAACACGAGGGTGAAGAAGGCCGCGATCTCCAGGAAGAACAGCACCACGAAGTGCGGGATCAGCAGGAGCAGCCGGAAGAAGACGGTGAGCCGCCGCTGACGGGCGGGCTCCACGACGTCCAGCACGGGCCGGCACTCGTCGGCGTCCCGGGCGCGCGGCCCCGGCCTCCACTGGGCGTCGGTCATGTCGCTCCTCTTCGGCGGTGACCGCGCGCCGGGCCCGCGGTCCTGGCCACCGGGCGCCGGTGCGCGGCGCTCCCGGTGGCCTTCCACCGTCGGTCCCCCGGACACGGCCCGCAATCGGCCACGGGCCGATCGGGTAGCCGTACCGCCGCAGGTCAGCGCTTCCGGGGCCGGCCGCGCGCCGCCCTGCGACGGACGCCGCGGCGCAGCCGGGACCAGGCCGGCGCGGGCCGCCCGGCGCGCCGGGGAGCGGCCTTCGGGCGAGGTTCCGGCTTCGTGCGCGGCGCGTCCTCGGGGCGGTCCGCCGACGCGCGCTCCGGTCCCTCGGCGAGGACGTGGTAGCGGTGGCTCAGCCGGCGCCCCACCAGGAGATAGGCCAGGAGGGCCCCCGCCGTGTTGAGGATGACGTCGTCCACGTCGAAGGCCCGGCCCCGTACGACCGCTCCCTGCACCAGCTCCACGAGGACGATGACCGCCACGGTCAGGAGGAACATGCGGAGCATCCGGAGCCGCCGCGGGACGAGGATGGGCAGCAGGATGCCGAAGGGCATGCCGAGCACCAGGTTGCCCCCGGCCTGCTTGCACGCCGCGAGGAACGTGTAGTCCTCGGCGTACTGCCGCAGGGAGCGGCCCGGGTGCAGGTTCGACTTCACGAGTTCCTCGGAGGCGGGCGACGGGGTGAGCGTCACCTTCGCCAGCACCACCGAGAATGCGATCATGGCCGCGAAGGCCAGGACGAGGATGGCGACACGCAGCAGAAGCCGCCCCCATCCCTTCCGCCGGGCCGTGCCGCGCTGGGGTCCTGCCGCCGCTGCGTCCATGGGCCACGGATGCCCCGGGAGCGCCGGACCACACCCGCGCGCCGTGCGGGGCGGGCGTCCCGGCGTCAGACTGGTCGCGGCGGGCCGGTCGTGCGGGGCCCGGCGCATCCGGACCCGATGCGGAGGTCTCATGACGGGCGACCATGCCAATGCTCCCCTGAACTGCCTGGTCACCGGTGCCAGCGGCTACATCGGCGGCCGCCTGGTCCCGGAGCTGCTGGCGGCCGGGCACCGGGTGCGGTGTCTGGCCCGTACCCCGGAGAAGCTGCGCGACCATCCCTGGGCGGGCGAGGTGGAGACCGTACGGGGCGATGTCACGGACGCGGCCTCGCTCGCCCCGGCGATGGACGGCATCGACGTGGCGTACTACCTGGTGCACGCGCTGACGACCGGGGCCGGCTTCGAGGAGACCGACCGGCGGGCCGCCACGGCCTTCGCCGTGCAGGCGCGGGCCGCCGGGGTCGGCCGCATCGTCTACCTGGGCGGTCTCACCCCGGAGGGCGTACCCGAGCGGGAGCTGTCGCCGCACCTGCGCTCCCGGGCCGAGGTCGGGCGCATCCTGCTGGACTCCGGCGTGCCGACGACCGCGCTGCGCGCCGCCGTCATCATCGGCTCGGGTTCCGCGTCCTTCGAGATGCTGCGCTATCTCACGGAACGGCTGCCGGTGATGGTGACGCCGAGCTGGGTGTCGACCCGCATCCAGCCGATCGCCGTACGCGATGTGCTGCGCTATCTGGTGGGCAGTGCCCGCATGCCCCGGGACGTGAACCGGGCGTTCGACATCGGCGGCCCCGACGTCCTCACCTACCGGGACATGATGCAGCGTTACGCGGAGGTGGCGGAGCTGCCGCACCGGCTGATCCTCCCCGTGCCGATGCTGTCACCGGGCCTTTCCAGCCACTGGGTCGGGCTCATCACGCCCGTGCCCGCGTCGATCGCCCGGCCGCTCGCCGAGTCCCTGCGGTACGAGGTGGTGTGCCGGGAGCACGACATCGCGGGCTACGTCCCCGACGGCACGGGGCAGCCGTTCGGTTTCGACACGGCGCTGCGCCTGGCGCTGCAACGGATCCGGGAGGCCCGGGTCACCACCCGGTGGTCCTCCGCCTCGGTGCCGGGCGTACCCAGCGACCCGCTGCCCACGGACCCCGACTGGGCGGGCGGCAGCCTGTACACGGACGAGCGGGAGCGCGAGGTGAGCGCGTCGCCGGAGGCGCTGTGGCGGGTGGTGGAGGGCATCGGCGGGGAACACGGCTGGTATTCGTTCCCGCTGGCCTGGGCGATACGCGGCTGGCTCGATCGGCTGGTGGGCGGAGTCGGCCTGCGGCGCGGACGGCGCGACACGGACCGGCTCCGGGTGGGCGACTCGCTGGACTTCTGGCGGGTCGAGGAGATCGAGCCGGGGCACCTGCTGCGGCTGCGCGCGGAGATGCGGCTGCCGGGCCCGGCCTGGCTGGAGATGTACGTCGAGCGGGACGGGGAGGGCCGGTCGCGCTACCGGCAGCGGGCCCTGTTCCATCCGCGCGGGCTGCTCGGGCACGCGTACTGGTGGAGCGTCTCGCCGTTCCACGCCGTCGTGTTCGGCGGGATGGCGCGCAACATCGCGCGGGCGGCGGAGAACCGGACGTCACCCGAACGGGCGGTACCGGCGGTGTCGCCCTGAACGGTGCGTTCCGGCGCGGCGGGATAACGGCAGCATGGCTGTCCCCGCCCCCCTCTGGAGTTGCGCCATGACCGTTGCGGTCGTCCTGTTCACCGCCGACCTGCGTCTGCACGACCATCCCCCGCTGCGCGCCGCGCTCGCGTCGGCCGACGAGGTCGTGCCTCTGTTCGTCCGGGACAGCGCGATCGGGGCGGCCGGTTTCGACGCCCCGAACCGGCGCGCGTTCCTGGCGGACTGTCTGCGCGACCTCGACGCCGGACTGCGCGACCGGGGCGGCCGGCTGGTCGTCCGGTCCGGGGACACGGCCGGCGAGGTGTGCCGGGTCGCCGCGGAGACCGGCGCCGACGAGGTGCACGTGGCGGCGGGCGTCAGCGCGTACGCCCGCCGACGTGAGGAACGGCTGCGCGAGGCGCTGGAGGCGGACGGGCGCCGGCTGCGCGTCCACGACGGAGTGGTCACCGCGGTGGCGCCCGGCGCGGTGACGCCCGCCTCCTCGGACCACTTCGCCG
Organism: Streptomyces sp. SAS_281; assembly: GCF_052542855.1. Classification (NCBI taxonomy): domain Bacteria; kingdom Bacillati; phylum Actinomycetota; class Actinomycetes; order Kitasatosporales; family Streptomycetaceae; genus Streptomyces; species Streptomyces sp. SAS_281. Next base: position 39,542 of record NZ_JBMNDO010000012.1, on the reverse strand, counting down.
TGTTCACCCCGTACTTCAGGCGCTGGTCGCAGGAGCGGCTGCGCGACGTGTTCGGCGCGCCGCGCACGGTCCGGGTGCCGGAGGGGCCGGACTCCGAGAAGGTGCCTTCCCGTGGCGACGTCTCCGGTGTGTCGGAAGGGCTCGCGGAGGGCGGCGAGCAGGCGGGGCGCAAGGCGTTCACGGCCTGGCGGCGGCACGGGCTCGCCGCGTACGAGGACCGGCACGACGACCTGGCGGCGGACGGCACCTCGCGCCTCTCGCCGCATCTGCACTTCGGCACCCTCTCCCCCGTGGAGCTGGTGCACCGGTGCCGGGACGCGGGTGGCGCGGGGGCCGAGGCGTTCGTACGGCAGCTGTGCTGGCGGGAGTTCCACTACCAGGTCCTCGCGGCCCGGCCCGCCTCGTCGCACGAGAACTACCGCGACAAGCACGACCGGTGGCGGTCCGAGGCGGACGCGGCCGACGAGGTCGAGGCGTGGCGGCAGGGGCGCACCGGCTATCCGATGGTCGACGCCGCGATGCGCCAGCTGCGCCACGAGGGCTGGATGCACAACCGGGGCCGGCTGCTCACCGCTTCCTTCCTGGCCAAGACGCTGTACGTGGACTGGCGGGTCGGAGCACGCCACTTCCTGGATCTCCTGGTGGACGGCGACATCCCCAACAACCAGATGAACTGGCAGTGGATGGCGGGCACCGGCACCGACAGCCGCCCCAACCGGGTGCTCAACCCCGTCGTGCAGGGCAAGCGGCTCGACCCGGGCGGGGAGTACGTCCGTCGCTGGGTGCCGGAGCTGTCGCCGGTGTCCGGGTCCGCCGTGCACGAGCCGTGGAAGCTGCCGGACGGGGAGCGGGAGCGCCTGGGGTATCCGGAGCCCGTGGTGGAGCTGTCCGAGGGCCTGGCCCGGTTCCGGCAGGCGCGTGGGCTGGAGTGAGGGCGCGGGAGCACGGCGCGCTGGTGCTGCTGTCGGCGGCCTCCGGGGCGGCGGACGCGTTCGTCTTCATCGGTGTCGGCCAGGTCTTCGCCGGCGTGATGACCGGGAATCTGGTGCTGCTGGGCGCCTCGGCCGCCGGGGCGGGCGAGGAGGGCGTCCCGCTGCGGGTGGTCGCCGCGCTGGTCTCGTACGGCTGCGGGGTGGCCGGTGCCGCACTCGTGGGTGAGCGGATGTGGCGGCGGGTCCCGCTGATGCTGCTGGCCGAGGTGGTGCTGCTCGCGGCGGGGGCGGGGCTGTGGGCGGCCCGGCAGGCGTCGTCGGACGCGGACCGGCTGGGTCTGCTGGTGCTCATGGGGCTCGCGATGGGCATCCAGGGCCGGGTGCGGGCGACGCCCACGAACTACTTCACCGGGACGCTGACGTCGCTCGTCGGCCGCTTCGCGGTGGGCGCGTGGCGGGGCGACGACGGCTGGGCCGCCGGGCGGCTGGCCGCCGTGGTGGCGGGGGCCGCGCTCGCGGCGCTGACCTTGCGGTGGTGGCCGGCGGGCGGTGCGGTGGCGGCCGCGGCGCCGGCCGTGGCGGCGCTGCTGGTGGAGGCCTCGGCGGGGCCGGGCCGTACCGGAAAGGGGAAGCCCCGGCCGGATCGGGGGAATCCAGCCGGGGCGGCTTGAGTGCGGGCGCTCAGGGCGTCATCCACATATAGGTGAACGATAAACCACCGCGTCCTGTTCCCGGCACTCCCGGCCCCTGACTGTGATCCAGGGCACGACTGCCGGGGGCGCGGACGGCCCTCCGTTCACCGGGCGGCGGGCGCCTCGGTGCCGTAGCGGCGGTGGAACCGCTCGATGCGGCCCGCCGTGTCCAGCACCTGCCGGGTGCCCGTGTAGAACGGGTGGCTCGCCGACGAGGTCTCCACGTCGATGACGGGATAGCTCCGGCCGTCCTCCCACGTCACGCGCCGGTCGGAGTCGGCGGTGGAACGAGTGAGGAAGGCGGTCCCGGCGGCGCGGTCGCGAAAGACCACCGGACGGGAGACGGGATGGATTCGGGACTTCATGAGGCGTTCCTTCCTGGACGCGGACGGTCGTGCGCGGTGACGATGACGGAACCCGGACCTTTTGGGAACGGGATTCGTTTTCGTTCTGCCCGTACAACACGGCCGCCCTCCGCCGCATTCCCGGCCGCCCGCCACCTCGCGACTTGCACCAACCGCCGCCAGCAGCAAGGCTGTTCGAATAGAAATGGGCTACAGTCAGCCGCTGGCATATGCCGGATGCAAGAACGCATCGAGTGTTGCCAAACCCCTTACGGGCCTCTTCCGGCTGTGCGAAAGTCGTATGCGGTCCACCCTTCGTCACTGGTTGTGCCGCCCTGTATCGGAGTACGACATGCCGTCCCCCCTCTCAGCGGACCGCTCCGCCCCGCAGCCACCCGAGCGCGAAGCCGTCGACGCGTTGATCCACCGCACGCGCCGGCTGCGCGGCGACGTGGACGCGGTGCGGCGCGACGCCGTGCGCGTCGACGAGGACGACCCGCGCACGCGCTGGCAGCGGGCGCTGTGCGAGCTCGCGGTGCACCACCTGGACGACCTGGGCGCACAGCTGGGACAGCTCCGTGACGGCCTGCCCCCCGAACCCTCCGAACAGCCCGCGGACGGTGCCGGCGAGCCCGCCGGCTCCCTCATCGGCCGGGTCGGCAGCGCCGAGTGGAATCTGCTCACCGACGAGGTCAGCTGGTCCGACGAACTGTTCCGGATCTTCGGCCGGGACCCCGAGTCGGGCGGCCTCTCGCTCGACGCCCTGCCCTCCCGGCTGCTCCCCGAGGACCAGCCGTTACTCACCGCGCTCGTCACGGACTGCCTGGTGGACGGCAAGCCGATAGACGGCGAGTTCCGCATCCGGCACACCGACGGGCGCGTCCGGACCCTGCACATGATGGGCGAGCCCGTTCTCGACACGGACGGCTGCACCGCCTCCATGTGGGCCGTCCTGCGCGACGTCAGCGCGCTGCGGCGCAGCCAGCAGGTGGTGCGCAGCACCCATGACTCCCTGCACCGCGACCAGCCCGGGACCGGGCGCCGGGCCGCGGCGGAGCCGGAGGCAGCCGTCCTCCCCCCGTGGCAGACCTCCCTCCGGCTCCCCGGCCACGGGCCCGGCGCTCTGGACATCGCCGCGCACTACCTGCCGTCCAGGACGAGCGCCCTGGTCGGCGGCGGCTGGTACGACGCCATGGAACTGCCCGACGGCAGGACGATGCTCACCGTCGGCGATCTCACCGGCCACGGCGTCCAGGCCACCTCCGCCATGGCGGTGGTGCTGGGCGCGGTGCGCGGCATGGCGATGGCCGGCATCGAGCCCGGCGCCCTCCTCGGGCACCTCAACCAGTTGGTGGAGACCTCCATTCAGCCGGCACTGGGCAGCGCCGTGTGCGGCAGGTTCGACCCGGCCACGCGCACCCTGGACTGGGCGCAGGCCGGACACCCCGCACCCCTGCTCTTCCGCGACGGCACCGGACGCCCGCAGCCCCTGCCGGACGGGGTGCTGCTCGGAGCGTCCTCCGGGGCCGCCTACGAGCAGGACGAGGCGCACCTGCTGCCCGGCGACGTGCTGGTGCTGCACACCGACGGACTGGCCCGCGACGACACCGCCGGGCACGGCGGTGCGCGCCCGGGCACGGAGACGCTGCTGGGGCTGGCCCCGCGCTTCGCCGAGGCCCGCTCGGCGCAGGAGTGCGTACGGATCGTCGTCGAGGCGTTCGGCGGGACCGAGCGGCTGGACGACGCGTGCGTGCTGATCGCCCGCGTCGGGGCGTAGGGAAGCGGCAGTCGCCCTCGGCGGAGCCCGCTGCTCATCGCGTCCCGGGACTCCTCAGATCTCGGCGCTCCTCGACTTCTTGCGCTGGCTCGGCGGCACGGCGAGCTCGATCTCCTCGCGCAGGTCCTCGATCTTCGCGTAGCCGGAGAACTGCCCGGTCAGCCGGTACATCTCGCGCAGCCGGTCCCAGGTCCGGTGGGAGGAAGTCTCCCCCATCGTGACCAGGGCGAGCCGCGCGTAGCGGTCGGCCTGTTCCGGGTCGTCGGCGATGAAGCACGCCGAGGCGAGCGAGATGTAGTCGAAGATCTTGGACCGCTCGCGGCCGTTGACCCGCAGTTCCAGGGCCTGCTTCGCGTGCCGTTGGGCGATGACCGCCGCCGCGGGCTCGTGTTCCGCGAGCGTACGGAAGGCCAGGGCCTGCATGCCGTGCATGTCGGCCTCGTCGAACATCTGCATCCAGCTGGGCGGGGGCACGTCGGTCTTGTCCGAGACGAAGAGCTCCTCGGCCCGGCCCAGCGTGCGCCGCATGGCCTGCCCCCGGCCCATGGACGCCTGCGCCCACGCCTCGATGGTGCAGAGCATGGCCTGGGTGCGCGGCAGGACGGTGTCGCCGGAGCCCGACTTGGCGAGCTTCATCAGGTCCAGCGCGTCGTCGGGGCGGCCCAGGTGGACCATCTGACGGGCCGCCCGGGACAGGGCCTCACCCGCGCGCGGGCGGTCGCCGCCCTCCCGGGCCGCGTGCGCGGCGATGACGAAGTACTTCTGCGCGGTGGGTTCGAGGCCCACGTCGTGCGACATCCACCCCGCCAGGACGGCGAGGTTGGCGGCGACGCCCCACAACCGCTGCTGGAGGTGGGCGGGGTGGTGGTACGAGAGCATCCCGCCCACCTCGTTGAGCTGGCCCACCACGGCCTTGCGCTGGAGTCCACCGCCCCGGGACGCGTCCCAGGCGCGGAAGACCTCGACGGACCGCTCCAGCGCCTCGATCTCCTCGGAGCCGATGGGAGCGGCCTCGTACAGGTCGAAGCCTGCCGGATCCGCGTGCACCGGGCCGCCGGTGCTCGGGGCGTCGGCCGCCAGTACGGGGTCGGTGTGCAGCCAGTCGTGCATGGGGCCGGCGATGGCGGAGCCGGCGGCGAGCGCGGCGCCCGCGCTCATCAAGCCGCGTCGGTTGAGCATGAGGTCCATTCCCGTGAATTCGGTGAGGACCGCTGCCGTCCGCTCGGGCGCCCACGGGAGTTGCTCGGGATTGTCCTGCGTCCCGGCCTCTCGCCGCTTCCCCACACGCCCGCGCCGGCCGAACCCGAGGTCCTCGATGGTCACGACACGACCGAGCCGCTCGGTGAACAGAGCCGCCAGCACCTTCGGCACGGGATCGCGGGGGGACTCCCCCATGTCGATCCAGCGCCTCACGCGCGAGGTGTCGGTGGCCAGTTGGGGGTGGCCCATGGCCGCCGCCTTCCGGTTCACCATTCTCGCGAGTTCGCCCTTGGACCAGCCGGCAAGGCCGAACAGGTCCGACAGACGGGTGTTGGGTTCTCCGGTCACGTCAAGCCCCCAGGTTCTCGGCTGTGTTGACAGTAACCCCGTGTCAGATGCCTTGCGACTATTCGCCAGGGTTCGCCAGGGTGCGCTATGTCGAGAGACACCCGCGCGCCGGTGTCAGGTAGGAAAGCGCAACCCCGCCCGGCAGCCCTAGGTACTCCCCAGGGTGCCGAACGGCCGCCGGCCGGGGTGGCGCACGCAACTTGTCGGCGCACGAAGGGATCTGTATCGCCCATGTACACAGCATCGTCCTCCGTGTCCGCCCCGCCCCGGCCGCTTCGCCCCCTCCAGGCGGGCGGCGGACCGTATCTCGACCCGCGCGCGACCGTCCCGGCCCCCGGCATCGGGCGGCCCCGGCGGCCGGGAGGGCCCGGTGTCCCCTCCCTCGGCGGCCGGCTGGACCTGTCGGGCCCCCAGGGCGCCCAGCTGAGGATGGTGATCGCGTCCGTGCACCGGATCTGCCCGGAGTTCAATCCGGTGCAGGTGCTGCGGCGCAGCGGGCGTTCGGTGCTGCTGGTCGGCTCCACGGGGCGCGCGACGGCGGTGGCGAAGTGTTTACTGGACCACTCCCCCGAGTGGTCGGAGCGATTCCGGCACGAAATAGGGGCATACCGGGCGTTCGTCCGGCACCGCCCGCCGGTACGAGTGCCCCGGCTCATCGCCGCCGACCCGGAGAACTGCACCCTGGTCATCGAGCGGATGCCGGGCCGGGTGGCCGCCCTGACGCGCCACCCGGCCGAGGCGCCGCCGCGTGCGGACCTGCGGGCCGTCCTCGGGGCGGTGGGCCGGGTGAACGCCTGGCGTCCGCCGGCGGGCCTGTTCGAGGCGCCGTTGGACTACGCGGCGCGGATCGCCCGCTACCACGAGCTGGGTCTCTTCACCGACCGGGACCTGGGCGACCTGCAGAAGCTGCTGCACGGGATCGCCCACTCCGGCGGGCGCCACGGGATGGGGCAGTTCTGCCACGGGGACGCGCTGCTCTCCAACATCCTGCTGTCGCCCACGGGGCCGGTGCTGGTGGACTGGGAGCACGCGGGCTGGTATCTGCCGGGGTACGACCTGGCGACGCTGTGGACGGTGCTGGGTGACGCCCCGGTGGCCCGGCGCGAGATCAGCAAGATGGCGCAGGTCGCCGGTCCGGCGGCGCGCGACGCGTTCCTGGTCAACCTGATGCTCGTACTCACGCGGGAGATCCGCCGGTACGAGACGGCCGTGCAGCGGGCCATGCGGGAGGCCGGTCCCGCCCGGGCCGTGCCGGAGCGGCCGGGTGCGCTCGCCCCGGGCGAGGAGCAGCGGTTGCTGCTGCGCCGGCTGCACGACGACTGCGCGATGGCCCGGAACGCCGTGCGGGCGGCGGTCGGCACGCGCTGACCGCCCGGCCCCATGGGGCGCGCCGCGGGTCCGGTGCCGACACACCGGGCTCGCGGCGCGCTGTTGTGCGCGTGCCGGACCCTGGCTTCAGCGGGCGCGCACGACGTCCACGTCGGACGCCTTGACGAAGGCGACGCGGTGGCCGATCTGAACCGTCACGTACTTCTCCTCGCCCTTGAAGTACGCGTGGTCCAGCGGGTATGAGGCGTCGATCGTCGGTGCGTAGAAGAAGCCGGTGGGTGCCTCGCCACCGCCGGGGTAGGACTGGCCGGCCTTGATCGTGTACTGGAGGGGCGCGCCGACCCGCTGGTCCGCGAAGTCCGCCGGGTACTCCGACTTCTCCGGGTAGGCGACCCCGTACACGGGCACCTCCGCTCTGCCGGCCTTCGGGCGGACGACGTAGCCGGAGGTGGGGACGGTGGTGCGGGTGTGGGCGGGGGTGCGGAACCACGCCTTCTCGCCGTACCACCAGATGGCCGTCCAGCCGGGGGCGCGGCCGGCGACGACGGCCTGCTGGGTGGCGCTGATCTTGCTGCCCCAGTCGGCGGCGCAGTTGGTGCCGGGCGAGCCGTCCGGGTGGACGCCGGGGTCGGAGAAGAGGGGCGCGTCGTCGGAGGGGGCGGTGTGCAGCGGGACGGCGCTGGAGCCCTGGACGGGCAGGTCCACCTTCTTCTCGCAGTCGCGGAACGCCTGCTTGTTCCTCTTGAAGCCCGGGCTGACGGTCACCAGCTGACTGCCGGGGCGGGCGGTCGGCACGGTGGGCCTGCCGAGCAGCGTCATGAAGTGGTTCCAGTCCCAGTAGGTGCCCGGGTCCCAGTGCATGTTCCTGGTGCCGGCGGCGCTGGTGGGCGGGACGCCGTCGTGGCCGATGATGTGCTGGCGGTCGAGGGGGATGTCGTACTCGGCGGCGAGGTAGCGCACGAGGGCGGCGGTCGAGCGGTACATCTCGGGGGTGTACCACTGGGCGCCGTCGACGGCGACGCCTTCCTGCTCGATGCCGATGGAGTGGCTGTTGACGTACCAGTTGCCTGCCTGCCAGGCGACGTCCTTGTTCTTGACCATCTGGGTGACGTGCCCGTCGGCGGAGCGTACGACGTAGTGGGCCGAGGTCTGCTTCAGCGGGTTCTGGAAGATCTTCAGAGTGGTGTCGAAGTCCTCCTCGGTGTCGTGCAGCACGATGAACTTGATCTTGTTGGTGTGCGGCCGGTCGGCGGTGTCGTAGTTGCCGTACGTCTCCTTGTCGGCCGGGTCGCCGGTCTGCTGGTAGGCGGCCGGTACCCAGTCGCAGGCGAGACCGCGCGGGCACTCGGGCCGGACCCCGTCGGCGCCGGCCGGGGCGGCCGGGCTGAGCAGTGCGAGGCTCAGCGCCCCGGCGGTGGTGAAGGCGAGTGCGAGCCTGGTCCTCTGCTTGGACGTCATGACAACCCTTCGTAGAGCCGGGTGGAGCCGTGGCGGGCGTGCGCGCACACTCTGTGACCTGAGGTGAAGAGGCGTCAAGAGTCCAGGAAGGGCCGCGCGTTGAGCCACTGGACCAGACCACTGACAGGGCCGTTGACCTGCGAAGGGCGGGAAACGGCGGGGGTGTGGCGATCGGGCGTTACCAGGGTTTTACGCGCCCGGACCGGCACAGGTGTCCCTCGAACGGGCGCTCTGCGGTGTGACTAATCGCGCGGGTGCGTGCCCCGAACGGACCAAGGGTAGTGCTGGCGCCGACAGGACCGATGCGCGTGGTTCCCACGCAATGGCTCTCGGAAAGGCCGGACGCACATGGCTCAGCCGTTCACCCTGCCGGACTTCTATGTTCCGTATCCGGCGCGTCTCAACCCCCACGTGGAGGAGGCCCGGCAGCACACGAAGACGTGGGCGCGGACCATGGGGATGCTGGAGGGGTCCGGTATCTGGGAGGAGAAGGACCTCGACGCGCACGACTACGCGCTGCTCTGCGCGTACACCCATCCCGACTGCTCGGCGGAGGCGTTGTCGCTCGTCACCGACTGGTACGTGTGGGTCTTCTTCTTCGACGACCACTTCCTGGAGCTGTTCAAACGGACCCCGGACCGCGAGGGCGGCAAACGGTATCTGGACCGGCTGCCCGCGTTCATGCCGATGGAGCGCGGCGCGCCGGTGCCCGAGCCGGAGAACCCGGTGGAGGCGGGGCTCGCGGATCTGTGGGCGCGTACGGTGCCCGCGATGTCGGACGCGTGGCGGGTCCGGTTCGCGGAGTCGACCAGGAACCTGCTCAACGAGTCGCTGTGGGAGCTCGCCAACATCAACGAGGGCCGCATCGCGAACCCCGTCGAGTACATCGAGATGCGCCGCAAGGTGGGCGGGGCCCCCTGGTCGGCCGGGCTCGTGGAGTACGCGGCCGGGGCCGAGGTACCGGAGGCGGTCGCCGGTGAACGGGCGCTGCGGGTGCTCCGCGACGCGTTCTCTGACGGGGTCCATCTGCGCAACGACCTCTTCTCGTACCAGCGCGAGGTGGAGGACGAGGGTGAGAACAGCAACGGGGTGCTGGTCCTCGAACGCTTCCTCGCCTGCTCGACGCAGGAGGCGGCCGAGGCGGTGAACGACCTGCTGACGTCCAGGCTCCAGCAGTTCGAGAACACCGCGCTGACCGAGGTGGGCCCGCTCTGCGCGGCCAAGGGGCTGGACGCGGCGCAGACGGCCGCGGTCGGGGCGTACGTGAAGGGGTTGCAGGACTGGCAGTCCGGCGGCCATGAGTGGCACATGCGCTCCAGCCGCTACATGAACGACGGCGGCGCCGGCGATCCCGAGCCCGGCTTCGGGATGTCCGCCGCGTCGATCCGGTTCACCCGGCGCTCCGAGTCGGCCCGGCTGCGCAGCCACAGCCATGCGCTCTTCCAGCACGTGGGCCCGTCCCTGCTGCCCGACTTCGACCTGCCGTTCGACACGACGTTGAGCCCGCATCTGGAGGGCGCCCGCGAGCGGCTGGTGGTCTGGGCGGACCGGATGGGCATCCTGGGGCCGCAGCCCGGGGTGCCGGGTTCGCACATCTGGGACGAGGAGCGGCTGCGGGCGATCGACCTGCCGCTGTGCGCGGCCGGTATCCACCCGGACGCGACGCCGGACGGGCTCGACCTGTCCTCGGGGTGGCTGGCGTGGGGGACGTACGGCGACGACTGGTTCCCGGTGGTGCACGGCCGGTCACGGGACCTGGCGGGGGCCCGGCTGGCCAATGAGCGCCTGTCGCTCTTCATGCCGCTGGACGGGGGCCCGGTGCCGGAGCCGGTCAACGCGCTGGAACGGAGCCTCGGCGACCTCTGGCAGCGTACGGCGGGGCCGATGGACGACGCCGGGCGGCGCGCGTTCCGCAAGTCCGTCGAGGACATGACGGAGAGCTGGCTGTGGGAGCTGGCGAACCAGGCGCAGCACCGGATCCCCGATCCGGTGGACTACGTCGAGATGCGGCGCATGACGTTCGGCTCCGACCTGACGATGAGCCTGTGCCGGATCGGGCACGGCCGCAAGGTGCCGCGGGAGATCTACGAGAGCGGCCCGCTGCGTTCCCTGGAGAACGCGGCCGCCGACTACGCGGCGCTGCTCAACGACCTGTTCTCGTACCAGAAGGAGATCGAGTACGAGGGCGAGGTGCACAACGGGGTCCTGGTCGTGCAGAACTTCTTCGGGGTGGACTATCCGACCGGGATGGCGATCCTGTACGACCTGATGAAGTCGCGGCTGCGGCAGTTCCTGCATGTCGCCGAGAACGAACTGCCCGTGCTCTACGACGACTTCGGCCTGGACGCCGAGGCCAGGGAGACGCTGGCGGGCTATGTGCAGGAGCTGAAGCACTGGCTCGCGGGGATCCTGATCTGGCACCGGGGCTGCCGGCGCTACCGCGAGGAGGATCTGCGGCGGGGCACCGGCGCCCCGTGGCACCTCAACGGCCCCACAGGGATGGGCACTTCGGCGGCGAAGGTGGCGGCCCTGTTCGGCCAGTTGTCGGGAGCGAACGGGTAGCTCCCGCCGGTGCGCCTCGGTCACCGGGCGATGCGGCCCGGTGACCGGGGGTGTGCTCAGCCCTGCTGGAAGAGTTCGGCGGGCAGCGGCTTGAGGAGGGCGTACAGGTCGTCGGTGATGGGCCGGTCCCAGCTGGCGATGGTGACGAGCACACCGTCGCTGCGGTCGAACTGCACACACGAGATGCGGCTCTCGGAGAGCTTCACCCGGCGCACGATCATGAGGTTGTCGCCCTGCATGACGGGCATGTCCTCGGTGCCGGTGACCTCGACCGGCTCGTCGTTCTCCAGCGCCAGCAGCAACTGGGCCACCTCGAAGGGGACCTGCCCCTCCTCGGTCTCGCGCGCGGGCGAGCCCTCCGGCAGGTTGCCGATGATCATCGCGGGGCCGCGCCCGCCGAACAGGTCGTACCGGAGGAACACACCCTGGCAGCTGCCGTCGGGGGCGGGGAGCAGGCCGGCGCCGAGGTTGCCGGGCCAGTCACCGGGGTCCATGGCCAGGACGTCGAAGTCGGGGCCCGCGGGTGTGGCGGCGCTGCGGCGGCGGAGGAAGGACATGCACACATGTTACGTGTCCTGGCTCACCTCGCCGAGCCGGGCCCGGACCGGCATATGCCCAGGCCCGGGGGCACACCTCCGCGCACCGCACACCTCCACCGCGTGCACACCTGTCACCCGGTACGCGACTCCGCGGCCAGCCGTTCCAGTACGGCGACGGCCTCGTCCACCCGCTCGTACGGCACGAAGAGGTGGTCGTGGTGAAACCCCGCCACCACGTTGCAGCTGATCCCCGCGTCGGTCAGGGCGAGCGAGACGGCGGCGGTCAGTCCCACCGCCTCCAGTGCCGAGTGCACCCGCAGGGTGATCCAGCCGGCGACATAGGTGTACGCCAGCCCGGCCGCCGCGGCCTCGGCCTCGGGGAGCACCAGGGTGAGCCCTTCGCTCTCGCGGACCGTGACGACGGGTGCGGCACCGTCGGGGAGGATGCCGTCGGCCACGGTGGCGTAGACGTACCGGCCGGGGTGCGGCTCGGGGCTCAGGCCGCTCAGCAGGACTCGGAGATCTCGTTCGGCTGTCACGGCCACCACGCTAGCGAGAGGGGGCAGGCGTGAGCCATTCGGGCACGCCCCGCGTCCAACCGCTCACCGTGCGTGGCACCGAGCCGGGATCGCCCATAGCTTCGGCTCATGAGGAAACGACACATCACTCGCCTCGTGAGCATCGCAGCCGCTTCGGCCGCCGGACTGGCCGCGGCGGTGCCGTCCGCACCGGCCGCCGCGGCCGGCGCGCGCGTGGTGTCACCGGGACAGTCCATCCAGGCGGCGGTGGACGCCGCACGCCCCGGGGACACCATCGTGGTCCGGCCCGGGACCTACCGCGAGAGCGTCCGGATCAGCACGCCGGGCCTGACCCTGCGCGGCTCCGGGGACGCCACGGTCATCATGCCCGCGGCCGGCCGGGCCGCCTCCGGCGACGACTGCGCGGGCGCCGGCAACGGGATCTGCGTCCTGGGGACCGCGGACGACACCGTGGACGGGGTGACCGTCAGGTCCCTGCGCGTCACCGGGTTCGCCCGCAGCGGCCTGTGGGCGTCCTGGACGGACCGGCTCTCCGTCCGCTCGGTGACCGCCGACACCAACGGTGTCTGGGGCATCGCGCAGCAGCGGTCCACCCGCTCCGACATCCGGGACAGCACCGCCCGCTCCAACGGGGACGCGGGCATCTTCGTCGCCAACAGCGTCGACGAGGAGGGCGGCGCCACCGACACCGGCGGCACCCGGGTCCGGGGCAACACGCTGACCGACAACCGGATCGGGTTCACCGCGCGGCGGGTGCGCAACCTGTCGGTGCGCGACAACACCCTCACCGCCAACTGCAGCGGGGTGTTCGTGGTGGGCGACGAGGGCACCCCGCGGGCCGGCGCCCTGTCGGTCCGCTCCAACCGGATCACCGGCAACAACAAGTTCTGCGCCGCCACCGACCGGCTGCCCGCGATCCAGGGTTCCGGGATCGTGCTGACCGGCACCGAGTCCACCGAGGTGCGGAACAACGTGATCCGCGACAACGTGGGCGCGACCCCGCTGTCGGGCGGCGTCGTGCTCTTCAAGAGCTTCGTGGGCGCGAAGAACACCGACAACACCGTCAGCGGCAACGTCGTGCTCGGCAACCTGCCGGCGGACCTGGCGGACCGGGACACCGGTACGGGCAACCGGTTCACCGGCAATGTCTGCACGACCTCCGCACCGGCCGGGATGTGCTGACCGGTGACCCCCCGCACGAGGAGAAGTGAGACGGCATGACCACCGTGAGCACCACCCCCGGCACCACTCCCGTCCAGCCCCTGCCCACCCCTCAGCCCGCGATGCGGCTGCGCGAGCTCGTGTTCGGCGCGGCCCGTTCCGCCGCCGTGCGCGCCGTCGCCCGGCTCGGTGTCGCCGACGCGCTCGGCGAGACCCCCGAGACCGCGGAGCGGCTCGCCGAGGCGGTGGGGACCGAGCCCGGGCCGCTGCGGCGGCTGCTGCGGGCACTGGCCTGCTACGGCGTCTTCTCGGAGAACGCCGACGGCACCTTCGCGCACACCGACATGTCCCGGCTGCTGCGGGAGGACGCCCCGGACAGCCTGCGGGCGATCTCGCTGTGGTGCACGGAGCCGTGGACCTGGGAGGTCTGGCCCCACCTGGAGGACGCGGTCCGCTCCGGCGGCAACGTCTTCGAGGACGTGTTCGGCAAGGAGTTCTTCGACTACCTCCACCAGGACGCCCACGAGTCGGCGCAGGTGTTCAACGCGGCCATGACCACCTCCAGCGTGCAGTCCGCGCTGGACGTCGCCGCGCTGCTCGACCTCAGCGGTGTCGCGTCGGTGGCCGACATCGGCGGCGGCCAGGGGCATGTGCTGGCGAGCCTGCTGGAGAAGCACCCGTCGGTGAGCGGCACCCTGATGGACCTGCCGGGGGTCGTCGCCCGGGCCGACGCGCGGCTGCGGGACGGCGGCGCGCTGGCCGGGCGGGCGTCCATCGTCGCCGGGGACTGCCGGGAGGGCATCCCGGTCGCCGCCGACCTCTACATCATCAAGAACATCCTGGAGTGGGACGACGGGAGCACCCGCCGGGCGCTCGCCGCCGTCGTCCGGGCCGCCCGTCCCGGCGCCCGGGTCGTCGTCATCGAGAACCTGGTGGACGACACCCCGTCGATGCGGTTCACGACCGCCATGGACCTGCTGCTGCTCCTGAACGTGGGCGGCGCCAAGCACACCCGGCAGAGCCTGGTGGACCGGCTCTCCGAGGCGGGGCTGCGGATCGACGGCGTCCGGCCGGTCAACCCGTATCTGCACGCCTTCGAGTGCGTGGTGCCGGACTGACCTCCGTGCGTACGTGAAACCGCCCCGGTCCCCTCCGAAGAGCAGGGACCGGGGCGGTTCCGCGTCGCTCACGTGGTGGCGTCGCGCTCCCAGCGGTAGAACTCCCGGGCCATCGCGTCCTTGGGGCCGCGCCAGGTCTCGGGGTCGTACGGGCTGACGAAGGCGGTGAGCCGTTCGCTGATGGCCCGGAACTCCGGGTGCTCCGTCACCTTGGCGATCTCCGGGCCCGGCGGGCGCTCGGACTCGATCATGTGCAGGTAGACGTCGCCGAACTGGAAGAGCTTGCGGCGGGTGACCCCGACCAGGTGCGGCAGTTCGCTGTTGTCGGACGCGGCGAACAGTTCCGCGATGTCCGGGCCGGATCCCGGCGCCATCCGGGCGACGATCAGTGCGTGGTGCATGAGTGGTGCCCCTCTGCCGGTCAGTTGGCCGGGACGGCGGCGGAGCGGCCCTCGCGGTCGCGCTGCTCGATCTTGTCCCGGATCAGCGCCATCTGGACCTTGGAGTTCCGGTTGATGTTGTCGGTCATCCAGGCGTCGTCCACGGGCGCGTCGGGGCGCATCGCGAAGTCCTGCTGCCAGTGCATGCGGGTGCCGCCGGGGACCTCGGTGTACTCCCACCGGATGTCCATGTGCTGGAACGGTCCGGGCTCGACGCGGCGGGCCCGCACCGTACGGCCCGGCCGGTCGGTGGTGCGCTCGGAGACCCAGCTCCACACCTTGCCGTTCTCGTCGGGGTGCATGGTCAGGCGGAAGGTGGTGCGCTCGCCGTCCCGTTCCATGACCTCGACGGCCGCGTACTCGCTGAAGAGCTCCGGCCAGTTCTCCAGGTCGTTCGTCATGTCCCAGACGAGGTCCAGGGGGGCGGCGATGACGATCTCGTTCTCGGTGTGTCCGGACACGTCAGGCTCCTGTCATGAGGCTGTTGTTGACGAGGTCGAGGAACTCGCGGGGCGTCTTGCACCGGTCGGCGTCGGCCGGCAGCGGCTGACCGTGCCGGTTCTCGAGTACGCCGACGATGCCCAGCAGGCCGAGGGAGTCCAGGCCGTACTCCTCGAAGGCGGCGTCGGAGCGGTTCTCCATCTCCTTGGGGTCGACGGAGAGGCCGGCGCCCTTCTTCATGAGGGTGGCGAGTTCTGCGTACGTCAGTCGTTCGGTCATGAGGGACATCTCCTTCTCACGAGGGGTGGGCGCGAGGGGCGGACGGGCTCACGCGGGGCGCCGGAGCACCAGGGCCGCGTTGGAGCCCATGAGGCCGCGGCTGAGCACGAGCGCGGTGCGCAGTTCGGCGGGGCGGGCCCGCTCGGTGACGACGTCGAGGTCGTGGCAGACCTCGAAGACGTTGGGTGTGGGCGGGACGAGGCCGTTCTCCATGGCCAGGACGGCCGCCGCCGCGTCCAGCACCGGACCCCCGCAGTAGGCCCGGCCGATGCCGGTCTTGGGGGCGGTCACGGGGACGCGCCGGCTGTGCGGGCCGAGCGCGTCGGCCAGCGCCAGCGCCTCGGCCCGGTCGGCGGCCGGGGAGCCGAGCGCGTCCGCGAAGACGACGTCGACCTCGTCGGGGGCGCAGCCGGCTTCCCGCAGCGCGCCCTCGATGGCATGGGCGAGGCCCTCGCGGGACTCCTCCCAGTGGGCGGCCGTGGTGAAGGTGGCGGCGTGGCCGGCGATCTCCGCCCGGACCCGGGCACCGCGCTCACGGGCCGTCTCCTCCTCCTCGACCACGAACATCGCGCCGCCCTCGGCGGGCACGAAGCCGCAGGCGTCCGAGGTGAACGGCCGGTAGGCGCGCGTCGGGTCCTCGGCTGCGCTCAGATCGCGGTAGCCGAGCTGGCAGACCACGGAGTACGGGGCGAGCGGGGCCTCCGCGGCGCCGACCACGACCGCGTCGGTGCCGCGCCGCACGGAGCGGTCGGCGTGCGCGAGGGCGTCGAGCCCGCCCGCCTCGTCGCTGGCCACCACCGCGCACGGCCCCTTGAAGCCGCCGCGGATGGAGATCTGGCCGGTGCTCGCCGCGTAGAACCAGGCGATCGACTGGTAGGGGCCGACGTACGTGGAGCCCTGGCCCCACAGCCGCTGGAGTTCGCGCTGGCCGAACTCGCCGCCGCCGGAGCCGGCCGCGGTGACCACGCCGACGCCGAACGGCCGGTCCTCGTAGTCGGCGCGGCCGAGCCGGGCGTCGTCCAGCGCCATGTCGGCGGCGGCCATCGCGAAGTGCGTGAACCGGTCGGTCTGGACGAGGTAGCGCTCCTCGATGAGTGCGACCGGGTCGAAGCCGCGGACCTCGCCGGCGACGTGCAGCGGCAGGTCCTCGCACCCTTCGCGGGTGACCCGGTCCAGGACGCTCATGCCCTCCTGGGTGCGCTTCCAGAAGGCTTCGGTACTGGTGCCGTTGGGTGCGACGACGCCGATGCCGGTGACAACGGTGCGCCGGGCCTTTCGGGTGCTCATCAGGTCCTCCCTCGGGTCAGGGCCACCGCGGACTGGAAGCCGCCGAAGCCGCTGCCGACCGAGAGGACGCTGCGCAGCTTCAGGGGGCGGGCGGTGCGCGGCACGTAGTCGAGGTCGCACTCCGGGTCCGGGGACTCGTAGTTCGCCGTCGGTGGCACCGTCTGGTTGACCAGGGCCAGGACGCAGGCGGCGATCTCGATCGCCCCGATCGCGCCGAGGGAGTGGCCCACCATCGACTTGATGGAACTCATCGGCACCTTGTGGGCGTGCGCGCCGAGAGCCCGTTTGACGGCGGCGGTCTCGTGCCGGTCGTTCTGCTTGGTGCCCGATCCGTGCGCGTTGACGTAGTCGATGTCCTGCGGGGAGATCCGGGCGTGGCCCAGCGCGTGGTTGATGGCCTCGGCCATCTCCAGGCCCTCGGGGGTGAGCCCGGTCATGTGGTAGGCGTTGCCGAAGGTGGCATAGCCGGCGATCTCGCAGTACACCGTCGCCCCGCGGGCCCGGGCGTGTTCCAGTTCCTCCAGGACGAGTACGGCTCCGCCCTCGCCCATGACGAAGCCGTCGCGGCGTGCGTCGAAGGGGCGGGAGGCGTGTTCCGGGTCGTCGTTGTTGGGGGACGTCGCCTTGATCGCGTCGAAGCAGGCCACGGTGATCGGGGTGATCGGCGAGTCCGACGCACCCGCTATGCAGACGTCGACCCGGCCCTCCTCGATGGAGTGGAAGGCGTAGCCGATGGCGTCCAGGCCCGAGGTGCAGCCGGTGGACACGGTCTGCACGGGGCCGTGGGCGCCGACCTGCTCGGCGACGGCGGAGGCCAGCGAGCTGGGCGAGAAGGCGCGTTCCAGGTGGTGGCCGGCCCGCCGGTGGTCGACGTCCCAGCGCGCGCCCTTCTCGCTGACGGCGACGTAGTCGTGCTCCAGCCGGGTGGTTCCGCCGACCGCGGTGCCGAGGGAGACCCCCATGCGCCAGGGGTCGGTGTGCTCCGGGTCCAGGCCGGCGTCGGCCAGCGCCTCGCGGGCGGCGACCATCGCGAACTGCACGTAGCGGTCCGCGCGTGCGGTGTCCTCGTCGTCGAGGCCGTGGGCGGCCGGGTCGAAGTCGCACTCGGCGGCGATCCGGGAGCGGAAGCCCGCGGGGTCGAAGAGGGTGATGCCCCGGGTCGCCGTGCGGCCGTTGGAGAGCAGGTCCCAGAAGGCCGGGGCCCCGATGCCGCCCGGGGCGACGACGCCGACTCCGGTGACCGCCACCCGCCGGGTCATGAGGCGGCCTCGGTTCGTTCTGGCGGCGCGCCCCGCTCGGCGGTCTCGGTCACCTCGGTGTCGACGTGGCCGAGTTCGGGGCGGGGGGCGAGCGGGCCGAGGTGGAAGACCATGCGGGCCTCGGTGTCGCCGACGTTGCGGAAGCGGTGGCGCACGTGCGGGGGGATCAGCAGGCCCTGGTCGGGGCGCATGGTGTGCGTCTCCCCGTCCAGGTCGACCTCCAGGTGCCCCTGCACGACGTACACGAACTCCTCGGAGTACGGGTGGTAGTGCTCGCCGATGCGGTCGCCGGGGTCGACGAGGGCGAGGCCCATGAAGCCACTGGTGGCGCCCACCGCGGTGGGGGTGAGCAGGGCGCGCAGGTCGCCTCCGCGCCTGGTATTGGGCTGGGTCTCACTGAGGTCCACGATGCGTGGCCGGTGGGTGGTCATCTCTGCTTCTCCTCCTGGGCGCGGGGCGCGTGGTGGTGACGGGTCGGGCGAGGGCCCGGGTGCCGGAGCGCGGTTCAGGAATCGGCGGCGCGCCGGTCGGTGATCAGCCGCATCTCGGACCGGGCGAGGAAGCGCGCGGCGTCCTCGTCGGTGGCGGGGACGGTGTTCGCCTCTCCGGCGAGGAGGCGGGCCAGTCGGGCCGCCTTGCCGGGGCCGTGGATGCCGAGGGCCTGGGAGGGCTGCGCGTCGAGCGGGCCGTCGGCTTCCAGGAGGCGTACGACGACGTCGTCGCGCTGGAAGATGGTGCTGCTGTCGATGGGGCTGCCGGTGTCGTCGGCGGCCTCCTCGTCGTGGCCGGCCAGGAGGCGGGCCAGGGCCATGCCGCAGCCCTCCTTGGCCTGGTAGAACACGGCGTGCCGGTGCAGGCTCTCGGGGGCGTGGCGGCCGGCCGACACGTGGTGCACGGTCGGCAGGGCCGCGCGGGTGAAGAACATGCGGGCGGAGTCGGGGTCGGCGAGGTCCCGGTCCTGTTCGAGGTAGGGGTTGATGGCCTCCTCGACGGCGCGGATCTCGGGCTGGCGGGAGACGTGGCGCAGCGCGGCCATCAGGTCGCCCTCGACCTCGACGGCGCGCACCACGCGGTTGCCGTGCATGAACAGCGAGGTGCGGCGCAGCCGGGTGTGGTCGTCCACGCGGGAGCGGGGCGACTCGTAGTCGGCGAGCAGCTTCGCGACGATGTCCTCGGTGCCGGGCTTCACCGTGAAGGTGAGCGCGTGGCGCACGATGCCGTCGCCGAGGCGCGGGGAGGTCTGGAGGCTGCCCCTGGCCGGGTCGGGGAGGGCCTCGAAGCCCTTGCCGGTCTCGCGCAGCACGCTGAACCGCAGCGACCTGGTGTCGCGTACGCAGCTGTGCAGGGGCTGCACGGTGGCGACGTGCTCCTCGCTGTTCACCCAGGCGAGGAAGGGCGGGGCGCTCTCCCACTCGCTGGTGATCAGCCACTGCGAGGGGTTCTCGATGGACTGGCACAGCTGGTCGCTGATGTGTCCGGGGATGGAGGCGACCTGGTTGCGCATGTGCTCGTACGCCTCCAGGAACTGCTTCTGGGCGCCGTCGTGCAGGTCCAGCAGCAGCACGACGCGCAGCCGGGATCCGTCGAAGGCGGACTGTGAGATCCGTTCCGAGAGGGTGGTGGTCATCTGGCGAACTCCTTCGACGAGGGGAGGCAGGAATGCGGGGAGGCCCGGCCGCCTCCGTGACCGATCGTGAAACGCTGGTCCGCCCGACGCGAGATTTATGAACCGTTCAGGTGAGCAGGCGTCCGAAGGGCTCCGACCCGGCCCGGCACGGGCATGGACAGAGCATCTGTACGGCGTCGGAGCTGGAGCAACTGATGAACGAGAACGTCGACCTCCACGTACCGGTCCTCATCGTGGGCGGCTCGCTGGTGGGTCTGTCCGCGTCCCTTTTCCTCGGCCGGCTCGGCATCGAGCACCTGCTGGTCGAGAAGCACGCCGCCACCTCGACCCATCCGCGTGGCCGCGGCAACAACGTGCGCACGATGGAGGTGTTCCGCCGTGCGGGTGTCGAGCAGGAGATCCGGGCGGCCGCTTCGGTGCTGGCGGACAACCACGGCATCCTCCAGGCCGGCTCACTGACCGGCGAGGACCAGGAGTGGCTGTTCAAGGAGATCGACCCGGGCGGGGCGCTCGCCCGGTTCAGCCCGACGGGCTGGTGCCTGTGCAGCCAGAACGACCTGGAGCCGGTCCTGCTGGAGCGGGCCCGGGAGCAGGGCGGTGATCTGCGCTTCTCCACGGAGATGATGTCGTTCGACCCGGACGCCTCAGGGGTCACTGCGGCCCTGAAGAACCGGGAGACCGGTGAGCACACGACGGTGCGGGCGGACTACCTGATCGCGGCGGACGGGCCGCGCAGCCCGGTCCGTGAGCAGTTGGGCATCGGCCGTTCGGGGGCCGGCGACCTGTTCCACAACGTGAGCGTCACCTTCCGGTCGCGCGGGCTGGCGGAGGTGCTGGGCGACCGGCGCTTCATCGTGTGCTACCTGACGAACCCGGAGGCGGAGGGCGCGCTGCTGCCGGTGGACAACGAGCGGGAGTGGGTGTTCCACGCCCCGTGGCAGCCGGAGCGGGGCGAGACGCTGGAGGACTTCACGGACGAGCGGTGCGCCCGCCACATCCGTACCGCCGTCGGCGCGCCGGACATCGACGTGGAGATCACCGGCAAGGCGCCGTGGCACGCGGCGGAGCGGGTGGCCGAGCGGTACGCGCGGGGGCGGGTGTTCCTGGCCGGTGACTCGGCGCACGAGATGTCCCCGACCGGGGCGTTCGGCTCGAACACCGGCATTCAGGACGCGCACAACCTGGCGTGGAAGCTGGCGGCGGTGCTGCGGGGCGAGGCGGGCCGGGGGCTGCTGGAGACGTACGGGCAGGAGCGGCTGCCGGTGGCGCGGGCGACCAGTGAACGGGCGTCGGCGCGATCCGAGGAGCACAGCCACCCCGGCTACGCTCCCCCGCCCTCGGTGGGCGGGGGCAAGCGGGGCGGGATGCTGAACGTGGCGCTGGGCTACCGCTACCCGGCGGGCGCGGTGCTGGGCGTGGCACCGGGCACGCCGGTGGTCCCGGAGGGAATGCGGCTGACGGGCGAGCCGGGCAGCCGGGCGCCCCACCTCTGGGTGCGCCGGTCCGGGGAGCGGATCTCGACGCTGGATCTCTACGAGCGCTCGTTCGTGCTGCTGGCGGACGGCGCGGACACGGTGTGGCGGCGAGCCGCGGCCCGGGTCGCGGACCGGCTGGGGGTGCGGCTGGACGCGTTCGGCATCGGTGCGGGCTCCGATCTGGAGCCGGAGGACGGCGCGGACTGGGCCGAGGCGCACGGGACGGGCCGGGGTGGCGCGTTGCTGGTGCGCCCCGACGGCTTCGTCGCCTGGCGTACGGAGTCGGGCTCCGAGGACGCCGAGGCGACGCTGCACGACGTCCTGGTGACGCTGCTGCACCGGAACTGACCTAGCGTCATTTCTGTGATCGGACCCCGAACGACCGGAGGGCGGCGAGGAATCCCTCCGGTCGTTCGGCGTGTACGGGACGGCCGGCGTCGGTGGCGGGCACGACCGGCCGGTCGTGGTCCAGCTCCTCGTCCGGCCGTGCGGGGGGGCCGGGGCGGATCGAGCGGGAGGAGCGGCTGCCGGCGGTCCTGGGGAGCGGGCGTATGCGCGGTCCGGTCCGGATGCGTCACCCCTCTTGCCAGGCGGTGCAAGATCCTGAATTACTGCTCCCGGAGGAAGCGACCGAATGATCGGTCGCCCGCACGGCACGCGCGGACGAGGGAGGCCCGACATGACGGCTCTGCTGGACACGGCGGAACGGATGAGCCGCACCGAACTGGAGGCGCTCCAGCTCGAACGGCTGCGGGCCACCCTGCGTCACGCCTACGAGAACGTGGCGCACTACCGGGCCGCGTTCGACCGCGCGGGGCTGAAACCCGAGGACTGCGGCTCGCTCGCCGACCTGGCCCGTTTCCCCTTCACCACCAAGGCGGATCTGCGGGACAACTACCCGTTCGGGATGTTCGCGGTCCCCGAGGACCGGGTGCGCCGGGTCCACGCCTCCAGCGGGACGACGGGCCGCCCGACCGTCGTCGGCTACACCGGGAAGGACCTGGAGACCTGGGCCGACGTGGTGGCCCGCTCCATCAGGGCGGCGGGCGGGCGGCCGGGGCACAAGATCCATGTGGCGTACGGCTACGGGCTGTTCACCGGTGGCCTCGGGGCGCATTACGGGGCGGAGCGGCTGGGCTGCACGGTGATTCCGGCGTCCGGCGGCATGACGGCCCGCCAGGTCCAGCTGATCCAGGACTTCCGGCCCGACATCATCATGGTGACGCCCTCGTACATGCTGACCATCCTGGACGAGTTCGAACGGCAGGGCGTCGATCCGCGTACGACCTCGCTGAAGGCGGGGATCTTCGGCGCGGAGCCGTGGACGGAGGAGATGCGGCGCGAGATCGAGGAGCGGTTCGCGATCGACGCGGTCGACATCTACGGCCTGTCCGAGGTGATGGGTCCCGGTGTGGCCCAGGAGTGCGTGGAGACGAAGGACGGGCTGCACATCTGGGAGGACCACTTCTATCCGGAGGTGGTCGACCCGTTCACGGGCGAGGTGCTGCCCGACGGGGAGCGGGGCGAGCTGGTGTTCACCTCGCTGACCAAGGAGGCCATGCCGGTGATCCGCTACCGGACCCGGGACCTGACCCGGCTGCTGCCCGGAACGGCGAGGGTGTTCCGGCGGATGGAGAAGGTCACCGGGCGCAGCGACGACCTGGTGATCCTGCGCGGGGTGAACCTCTTCCCGACGCAGGTCGAGGAGATCGTGCTCCGTACCCCGGGGGTGTCGCCGCACTTCCAGCTGCGGCTGACCCGGGAGGGCCGGCTCGATGTGCTGACGGTGCGGGCGGAGGCCCGGCCGGGGGCGACGGCCGGGGAGCGGGCGGCGGCCGCGGTGTCCGTCGCGGCGGCGGTGAAGGACGGGATCGGGGTGTCGGTGGGCGTCGAGATCCTGGATCCGGAGACGCTGGAGCGGTCGGTCGGCAAGTTCCGGCGGATCGTGGACGAGCGCGGGTGACCGGCCAACCGCCCCGCTGACGGGCGGGGTTGCTGTGGCAGGATGTGCCCGAGTGAGCCATTGTCCGCCGGGGGACTCGTGTTCTCGGCCGAGGGGTTGGGGAGCACATCATGACGGCAGGCCAGGTCGACACCAGCAGGCCGCATCCGGCCCGTGTCTACGACTACCTCCTGGGCGGCAAGGACCACTACCCCGTCGACCAGGAACTCGGCGAGCAGATGCCGGAGCCGGCGAAGGTGGGGGTCGCGCAGAACCGGGCCTTCATGCACCGGGCGGCGGGCTGGGCGGCGCGGCAGGGCATCGACCAGTTCCTCGACGTCGGGACCGGCATCCCGACCCAGCCGAATCTCCATCAGATCGTCCAGGAGATCAATCCGGCGGCCCGGATCGTCTACACGGACAACGATCCGATCGTGCTGCGGCACGCGGAGGCGCTGCTCGTCAGCACGCCGGAGGGCGTCACCGACTACCTGGAAGCCGATGTGCGGTCGCCGGAGAAGATCCTCGACCACGCCCGTACGGTGCTGGACTTCGAGCGGCCCGTGGCGCTCTCCCTGATCGCGCTGATGCACTTCCTGGCCGACGAGGACGATGCGTACGGCGTCACCCGCACGCTGGTCGACGCGCTGCCCGCCGGAAGCTGCCTGGTGCTCTCCCACTTCACGGTGGACTTCCTCGCCGCGCACGAGGAGGCCCTGGCCCGCTACCGGTCGAGCGGCATCACGCTGCAGCCCCGCAGCGGCGCGGAGGTGGCCCGCTTCTTCGACGGGCTCGACCTGGTCGCACCCGGTCTGGTGGCCGCCCCGCACTGGCACGGTGTGCCCGCCCCGGAGCACGGGCAGATCCCCGACACCATCTACGCGGGGGTCGGCCGCGTCCGCGGGTAGGCCCTGGGCGCGCCCCCCGAGGACTGTCAGGCGAGGCGGTCGCGCAGTTCCCGCTTGAGGATCTTGCCGCTGGCGTTGCGCGGGAGGGCGTCCACGAACACGACCCGCTTCGGCGCCTTGAAGTGGGCGAGCCGTTCGCGGGCGTGCGCGATCAGTTCGTCCCCGGTCGCCTCGCCCTTCAGGACGACGACGGCGGTGACGGCCTCGATCCAGCGTTCGTCGGGCAGCCCGACGACGGCGGTCTCGGCGACGGCGGGGTGGGTGTAGAGGGCGTCCTCGACCTGCCGGGAGGCGACGAGGACCCCGCCGGAGTTGATGACGTCCTTCACCCGGTCGACCACCGTGAAGTAGCCGTCCTCGTCCCGGACAGCGAGGTCGCCGGAGTGGAACCAGCCGTCGCGGAACGCCTGCGCGCTCTCCTCCGGCTTGTCCCAGTAGCCGGTGCACAGCTGGGGCGAGCGGTAGACGACCTCGCCCGCGGTGCCGTCGGCGACCTCCTTGCCGTGCTCGTTCACGACCCGGGCCTCCACGAAGAGGACGGGCCTGCCGCACGAGTCCATCCGGCCCTCGTGCTCGTCCGGTCCGAGCACGGTGGCGAGCGGGCCGATCTCGCTCTGCCCGAAGCAGTTGTAGAAGGCGAGACCGGGCAGCCGGTCGCGGAGGCGTTCCAGCACGGGTACGGGCATGATCGACGCCCCGTAGTACGCCTTGCGCAGGCCGCCGAGGTCGCGGGCGGCGAAGTCGGGGTGGTTGGCGAGGCCGATCCAGACGGTGGGCGGGGCGAAGAGGCTGTCGGCCCGCCCCGACTCGACCAGGTCGAAGATCCGGGCCGCGTCCGGTGCGTCCAGGACCGTGTTCTCGGCGCCGACGGCGAGGTAGGGCAGCAGGAACACGTGCATCTGCGCCGAGTGGTAGAGGGGCAGCGCGTGGACGGGCCGGTCCCCGGCGCGCAGGTCGAGCGCGGTGATCGCGCTGACGTACTCGTGGACGAGGGCGCCGTGGGTCATCATGGCGCCCTTGGGCAGCGCGGTCGTCCCGGAGGTGTACAGCAGCTGGACCAGGTCGTCGGCGGCCGGTTCGCGTGCGGGGGTGAACGGACGCGGGGTGCCCAGTTCGGCCAGCAGTGACGCGTCGTCGTCCCGCAGCGCCCGTACGGCGAAGCCGTCCGGGAGGCGGTCCGCGAGGTCCGGGTCGGTGAGGACCAGGGAGCTGGTGGACTGGCCCAGGATGTACGCCAGGTCGTCTCCGGTGAGGTTCTGGTTCACCGGCACGTGGACGAGCCCGGCCCTGGCGCAGGCGAGGAAGGCGATCAGATACGCGTCCGAGTTGTGGGCGTAGGCGGCGACGCGGTCCCCCGGGCGCAGCCCGTGGCCCTCGGTGAGTGCGGCGGCCGCGGTGCCGACGGCCTCGTCCAGTTCCCGGTAGGTCCAGGTCCGGTCGGCGTACCGCAGGGCGGTCCGTTCGGGGGCGCGCCGTGCGCTGCGGGCCAGGACACCGTCGACTGTGCTGCTGCGTACACCGGTCATGGCGTGATCCTGTGCGGCGGGGGCCCCGCGGTCAAGGGTCTGACACGACATCAGATTCTTTCCGGCTCCCACCCCTACGGCACGGTGGCGCCTGACAGTACTCTCTGCTCGGCAGGAAGTTTCACACTCGGAAGAGATTTCGAAAGTTACTTTCAGGCAGCGAGAAGGGGTTGTGCATGACGGAGGACACGGCGGTCGGGGGCATCAGCCGGCGGAGGCTCGGTGGTGGGATGCTGGCCCTGGGCGGGGCACTCGCCCTGGCGCCGATCCCGTTCGCGGGCACGGCGTCCGCCACGGAGCCGGGGGCGGGGTCGTCGGAGATGCACGCGGGCAGGGGCGCGAAGCCGACGCTGCGGCGCGGATCGGCCGCCCGTGCCGGGCTGTTGCGGGAACCGCTCGACCAGCTGGTCACCGAGGCGGAGCGCTATCTGGCCGCCTCCCCGAAGCACCCGTGGTACGCGGGCGCGGTGCTGCTCGCGGGCCGGGGCGGGACGGTGGCACTGCACCACCCGATCGGCAAGGCGGTGCGCTACTCGGCGTACGACGAGACGACCGACACGGGGGTTGAGTTCCCCGAGGACCAGCAGATCGCGATGGCCGAGGACACGGTCTTCGATCTGGCGTCGGTCTCGAAGCTGTTCACCTCGATCCTGGCCGTGCAGCAGATCGAGCGCGGCACGCTGGAGCTGGAGGCGACGGTCGCGTCCTATCTGCCGGAGTTCGCCGGCGGCGGCAAGCAGGACATCACGATCCGTCAGCTGCTGACCCACACCTCGGGGTTCACCGCCTGGATCCCGCTCTACAGCGCGCCGACCCGGGAAGGGAAGCTGGAGCTGCTGTGGAAGGAGGTCCCGGCCAACCCGCCGGGCACGGTCTACCTCTACTCCGACCTCAACCTGATCTCGCTCCAGCTCGTCCTGGAGAAGCTGACCGGCCGGACCCTGGACGTACTGCTGCGCGAGCGGATCACCGATCCGCTCGGGATGCGGCGCACCCGTTACAACCCGCCCGCCTCCTGGAAGCCGAAGATCGCCGCGACCGAGGACGCCAGGCTCCCGTGGTCCGGGCTCGACCGCGGCCTGGTCTGGGGCGAGGTGCACGACGAGAACGCGTTCAGCCTGGGCGGGGTCGCCGGGCACGCCGGGGTGTTCTCCTGCGCCTGGGACCTCGCGGTCCTCGCGCGCACCCTGCTCAACGGCGGGGTGTACGGGCGGGCCCGCATCCTCTCGGCGGACTCCGTCGGCCTGCTGTTCACCGACTTCAACACGGCGTTCCCCGGGGACGAGCACGGCCTGGGCTTCGAGCTCTACCAGCACTGGTACATGGGCGCCATGGCCACGCCCCGGACAGCGGGGCACACCGGCTTCACCGGGACCAGCCTGGTGCTGGACCCGACCACGGACTCGTTCCTGATCGTGCTGGGCAACTCGGTGCACCCGGTGCGCAGCTGGCGGTCCGGCAGCGCGCCGCGTGTGGCCACCGCCAACCAGATGGCCCGGGCCGTCGCGGTCCGCCCGGCCCGGGGCCGTACCGCCTGGTTCTCCGGGATGGCGAGCGCGTCCACGGCCACCCTGGCGCTGCCCGCCCTGCCGCTCGCCTCTTCGCGGGCCCGGCTGAGCTGCGCGCTGTGGTGGGACACCGAACCGGCGTCGGACTTCCTGTACCTGGAGGCGTCCACGGACGCCGGCGCCACCTGGCAGCCGGTCCCGTTCACCACCACCCCGACGGGGCAGGACGGGCGCCCTCGCCCCGAGGCGCACCCGGACGGCTCGCTCTCCGGCTGGTCGGGCCGCGTCTGGCACCGCCTCGACGCGAGCCTGGCGGGAGTGCGCGGTCCAGAGGTCCTGCTCAGGTGGCGCTACACCACGGACCAGCTGTACGTGGGCCGGGGCGTGTACGTGGACGCCGTCAAGGTCGAGGACGGCGGCCGTACGGTCTTCGACGAGGGCCGCCCGTCGGACGCCCGGCGGATCGACGCGAAGGGCTGGACCGCCTCGGCCGACTGACCGGCCCCTGGAACGCGGGGCGGGCGGCCCCCCCCCCCCCCCCCGCCGCGGTACGCGTGGCCCGTGTCAGGGCGGCGCATGGCCGCGCTGCCTGAGCGCCGCCACCTCGCGGTAGAGGTCGGCGGCCTCGCGGGGGCGGCCCAGCTGTTCGAGGCAGTGCGCCTCGTCGTCGCGGCCGGCGAGCGTGTCGGGGTGGGCGGGGCCCAGCAGCCGGGTCCGGGCGTCTGCGACCTGCCGGTACAGGGTGAGCGCGTCGGTCCAGCGCCCGAGCCAGCCGAGGGCGACGGCCACCTCACGGCGGCTGACGAGGGTGTCGGGGTGATCGGGCCCCAGGACGTGCTCCCGGGCGGCGCACACCGCCTGCGCCTCGGCCAGTGCCTCGTCCCAGCGGGCCAGCCGGCCGAGGTTGACGCCGAGTCCGTGGCGGGCCCGCAGGGTCTCGGGGTCGGTGGGGCCGTTGACCCGGACGCGGTCGGCGACCAGCCCGCGGTACAGCTCCAGGGCGTCGGCACTGCGGCCGAGGCGGCCCAGGCTGATGCCGACCTCGTAGCGGGTGGCGAGGGTGTCCGGGTGTTCGGCGCCGAGCAGCCGGGTCCGTGCCTCGGCGACCTGGCGGTACGTGTGCAGGGCTTCCGTCCACCGGCCGAGCCGGCCCAGCGTGTAGCCGACCTCGTAGAGCGTGACCAGGGTGTCGCGGTGGGCGGCCCCCAGCACCCGGGCGCGGGCCGCGGCCACGTCGCGGGCCGTGCGGTACGCGTCCTCCAGCCGCCCCAGCCTGCTGAGGCTGAAGGCCAGGTTGTGGCGGCAGCGCAGGGTGTCGGGGTGGTCGGGGCCCAGCGCGCGCTCGCGTGACGCGAGCACGGCGGCGTGCAGTTCGTGGGCCTCGGTGTGCCGGCCGAGGCGGCCGAGCGCGTACGCCATCTGCTGCCGGGCGGCGAGCGTCTCGCCGTGCTCGGCGCCGAGGGCGCGGGCGCGGTCCTCGGCGATGCGGCCGAACTCGCGCAGCGCGTTCTCGGCCCGGTCCTTGCGGGAAGGGCCGGGGCCCAGGACCTGGCGGTCGGCCCGGGTGCCCGGCCCGGCGGTTCCGGTGGTCCAGGTGAGGGTGAGGCCCGCCGCGTGGTCGGGCGGCGCGACGGGGTTCGCGGTGCCCGCCGCCTTGTGGCCGCCGGTCATCGTGTGCGCCCAGGCGGGCAGGGGTGCGGCGGGGACGGGGCCGGAGAGGGTGACCCGGGCGGGCGGCACCCGGGCGGCCGGGCCCAGGAAGGGCTGCTCGCCGGTGCGGCCGACGGCGATGCGGCGGCGCAGGTCGTGGGCGTCGGCCGGGCGCTCCTCGGGGGTCTTGGCGAGCAGGTCGAGGACGACCCGGTCGAAGAACCCGGGCAGTTCGGCGCGGTGGGAGCGCAGCGGCTCGGGAGGGGTGTCGCGGTGGCCGACGAGGATGCCCCAGGAGTCCTCCAGGTCGAAGGGCGGGGCTCCGGTCGCGATCTCGTACAGCACGCAGCCCAGCGAGTAGAGGTCGCTGCGGTGGTCGACCTGGCCGCCGCTGATCTGCTCCGGCGACATGTAGTGCGGGGTGCCCATGGCGATACCGACGCCGGTGAGCCGGGAGGTGACCGGGATGCCGTGGCCAGGCCGGGCGATCCCGAAGTCGCAGATCTTCACCGTCCCGTCGGACAGCCTCATGATGTTGGCGGGCTTGAGGTCGCGGTGGACGATGCCCTGCTGGTGGGTGTAGCCGAGCGCGTCGGCGACCTGCTCGGCGATGTCCACGATGTCGTCCACGGGCAGCGGGTGCTGCTCGTTGTCCTCCAGGAGCTGGCTGAGGTTGCGGCCGTCCAGCAGCTCCATCACGAGGTAGAGCACGCCCTCGTACTCGCCGAAGTCGTGGACGACGGTGACGCCCCGGTGCTGGAGGGCGGCGGCGACCCGGGCCTCACGGCGGAAGCGTTCGCGGACGATGCGGGTGTGGTCCTCGTCGTGCTGGGCGCTCATGGGCTTGAGGCATTTGACGGCGACCTGGCGGCCCAGCGCCTCGTCGCGGGCGCGCCACACCTCGCCCATGCCACCGCGACCGATCAGATCGAGCAGCCGGTACCGGCTCTGGATCAGTCTGGTTTCCGCCATCCCTGTTGCAGCCCCCGTCGTTCAGCCCGCTGTCGCCGCGCCCTCCCCGGTCCGTCCAGTATGGCTGCCTGCCTCTTCAGTGTGTACGGGGTGGGACGGCTGCCGGGTCCGAGTCGTGCCATCGCGTTCATGATGTGGCGGGGCGGAAGCCGCCACCGCAGCCGTGCGGGGACGGCCCGCAGGAGCACCCCGGCGGCGCGCAGCCGGCGGTCCACGGCGGCGGGCGGCGGCGCCGTCCTCCCGTACAGCTCATGGGCGAACGGCGGCAGCGACTGGTAGGCGAGGGTGGCCACGCGCTGCCACAGCAGGGCGCGTGCGGGGACGAGGAGCGGGGGCACCGGCGGGCGGCGCAGGAAGCCGTCGACGTCCAGCGCCTCCGGGGTCCGGGCGAGCCGGGGCCGCATGCGGGCGAAGTAGCCGGCCATCTCGGCGGTGGTCGCGGGCACGTCGTCGGGGTCGAGGCCGACGAGCCGGGCGCTGTGCCGGTGCTCGGCGATGTACTGGTCGGCCTGCCGGGCGGTGAGCGGGTAGCCGGAGCGGCGCAGGACCTGGAGGAAGGAGTCGGCTTCGGCGCAGTGCACCCACAGCAGCAGCTCGGGCTCGTCCACGCCGTGGGTGCGGCCGGTCACCGGGTCGGTGACCTCCAGGCGGGCGTGGATCTTCCGGACCCGGGCGCCCGCCTTCTCGGCGGCCTCGGTGGTGCCGTACGTGATGGTGCCGACGAAGCCCGCGGTGCGCATGAGCCGGCCCCAGGCGTCCTCGCGGAAGTCGGAGTTCTGCATCACGCCGCGCACCGCGAGGGGGTGGAGCGCCTGGAGGTAGAGGGCCCGCACCCCGGCGACCCACATCATCGGGTCGCCGTGCAGCTGCCAGGTGACCGATGCAGGTCCGAAGAGCCCGGGGTCGGCTTCCGTCATGCGTGTGTCCCTCCCGCTCGGGGTGGTCCGGCGCCGCGTCGCCGCACCACTCCAGTGTGGCCGGGGACGCGCTCGGTGGGCACCCCGCGGCGGGGTCGTCAGGCCGGCGGTGTCCGGAGGCGGTCGAGGAGGGCCGCCTCCGCGGTGTCGGAGTGGGTGCCCTCCCAGCTGGCCAGGGGGACCGCTCGCAGGTGGCGGCCCTGGGGGTCGAGGAGGTGGCCGGCGAGCTTCATCGGCCAGAGCGTGAGCGCCCGGTCGGCCACGGTCAGTTCCGGGTGGCGCGCGGTGAGCCGGGACTCGAAGGCGCCGATGTCGTCCACCGAGCGCAGCCAGGCGGCCAGGAGCAGGTTGTGCGGGCCGGTCAGCGAGGCGCAGAGCCGGATCTCGCGGATCTGGCTGATGCTCTTCGCGAGCTGGGGCGCCAGGCTCTGCGGCACCGCCGCCCAGTACGAGACCGAGACCGGCCAGCCGGAGAGCGACCGCGCCACCTCGCACCGGTAGGCGAGCGCCCGGTCGGCGTCGAGGCGGTCGAGGCGGCGGCGGACGGTCGTGGGGCTGAGCCCGGTGCGTTCGGCGATGTGGGCGACGGGCCGGCGCGGGTCCTCGCCGAGGACGCGGACCAGTTCGAGGTCGCGCCGGGGGACGGTGCGGGTGGGCTGCCGGCTCGGGTCCGGCGGGGCGAGCTTGCGGCGCTGCTCCTCGGTGAGGCGGTCGAGCCGCCAGCGGCTGCCCTCGGTGTGCAGGGTGGTGGCGACCTGGGTGCGGGAGGCCGCGACACCGTCGAGGGCGCCGAGGCGGAAGCCGACGTACCGGGCGAGCTGGGCGTGGTCCGTGAAGACCGCGGTGACCACGAGGTCCCGGCTGCCGCTGACGTGCTCCAGGTTGAACACGTGCGGGTCGTCCGCGATCCGACCGGCCACCTCGTGCAGCCGTCCGGAGACGCAGTCGACCTCGATGAACGCGACGAGGGTCCAGGTGTCCGGGCCGCTCGCCCCGACCGAGGGGTGCACGCCGATCCAGGCATGACCGTCCCGGGTCAGCCGGGCCCATCGCCGGGCGACCGTCGAGGCATCGATGTCCAGCACGTCCCCGATGGTCCGCCAGTCCGCGCGCGGCGCGATCTGGAGCGCGGTGACGAGGAGCAGGTCGAGTTCGTCCAGCACGCGGCGCCCTCCGGGTGGTCGTGGCATCGGCCGGTGGATTCCGGCAAACGATCTGCGCGAACCGGAGGATCCTGGCACCCGGCCTGCCCTGTGCGGCCGGATCGGCACCATACCAGGCATGTTCGCACGCACCGACGCCCTCGCCGTCGAAGACTCCCTGGTCCGGCTGCGCCACGCCCTGCACCGGCAGCCCGAGCTCGGTCTCGACCTCCCCCGCACTCAACGGGCGGTCCTGGACGCCCTGTCCGGGCTGCCCCTGGAGATCACGACCGGCCGGCAGCTCACCTCGGTGACCGCCGTGCTGCGCGGCGGCCGGTCCGGTCCCGCCGTACTGCTGCGCGGTGACATGGACGCGCTGCCCGTACAGGAGGACAGCGGTGTGCCGTACGCCTCCGAGGTGCCCGGGCGGATGCACGCCTGCGGTCACGACGTGCACACCGCGGGGCTGGTCGGGGCGGCCCGGCTGCTGGCCGCGCGGCGCGAGGAGCTGGCGGGCGACGTGGTGTTCATGTTCCAGCCGGGCGAGGAGGGCATGGGCGGCGCCCGCCTGATGGTCGAGGAGGGCGTGCTCGACGCGGCCGGGACCCGGGTCGTCGCGGCGTACGCGCTGCACGTCACCTCCGCGGTGCTGCCCGTAGGTACCGCCGCCGTACGCCCGGGCCCGATGCTCGCCGCCTCCGACGAGGTCACCGTGCGCGTCGTGGGCGCCGGGGGCCACGGGTCCTCGCCGCACCTGGCCAAGGACCCGGTACCGGCCGTCTGCGAGATGGTCACCGCGCTCCAGACCCTGGTCACGCGCACCGTCGACATCTTCGACCCGGCCGTGATCACCGTGGGCTCGCTGCACGCCGGGTCGGCCGGGAACGTCATCCCCGGGGCCGCCGAGTTCACCGCCACCATCAGGACGTTCTCCGAGGAGACCCGGGCCCGGGTCCGGGCCGCCCTGGAACGGACCGTGCGGGGGATCGCCGCCGCGCACGGCCTGACCGCCGGGACCGACTACCGCGAGGGCTATCCGGTCACCGTCAACGACGCCGCCGAGGCCGCGTTCGCACTGCGCACCGCGCGCGAAGTGCTCGGCGCCGCCCGGGTCTTCGAGGCGCCGCGCCCGATGGCCGGCTCCGAGGACTTCTCGTACGTCCTGCACGAGGTCCCGGGCGCGTACGTGGGCCTCGGCGCGTGCCCGCCGGATCAGGACCCCTCGGCCGCGCCCATGAACCACTCCGCGCAGGCGGTCTACGACGACCGGGCGGTGGCGGACGCCGCGGCCCTCCTGGCCGGACTCGCGGCGCGGCGCCTCCAGGAGGCCGGTGCCCGGAAGACCGGCGCTCCCACGGAGCAGCCGTCATGAGCACGACCGAGTCCGCCGGGCCGGGTCCCGCCACCACCGCCTCCGCGTCCGTCGGCGCGGTCGTGGGTCTCCTCGTCCTCTTCGAGCTGACCAGCGGGTTCCTTCAGGGCGGGATCGCGCCCCTGCTGCCGGACATCGGTACCGAGCTGGGCATCGCGGACGCCGACCTCAACTGGGTGATGGCCGCCCAGCTACTCGCCGCCGCGGTGTCCGTGCCCGCCTTCGGCCGGCTCGGCGACGTGTACGGGCACCGCCGCATGCTGAGGGTCTCGCTGGTGTGCGTGTCCGCCGGCTCGCTCCTCGTGGCCTTCGCCCCCTCGCTGCCCGTGCTGCTGGCCGGCCGGGTGCTGCTGGGCCCGCTCGCGGCCCTGCTGCCGCTGGAGATCGCCCTCGTACGCGACCGGCTCTCGGTCGAACGGGCCCGCGCCGCCATCGCGCGCCTGGTCGGCGCGCTCACCCTGGGCACGCTGCTCGGCGGGGTGGTCATGGGCCTGGCGCACAAGGCGACGGGCGATGTCCGGATCACCCTGCTCCTCCCGGCCGTGCTCGCGCTGCTCTGCGTCCCGGTCTCGTTCCTCGCGATCCCGGAGTCCACCAGGGCGCCGGGCGCCCGGCTCGACTGGCCGGGTGTCGGCCTGCTGGGCCTGGCCGTGCTCCTGCTGCTCGCGGGGATCTCCGCGGCGAAGACCGGCCCCCTGCTCTCCGGCGCGGTGCTGGTCCCGGTGCCGCTCGCCCTGCTGACGGGCGCGGTGTGGGCGGTGCGCGAGCTGCGGGTGCCCGATCCGCTGGTGGACCTGCGGGCGCTGGCCGACCGCAGTGTCGCCCCGTACTTCCTGTGCGCGGCGGCGTTCGGCGTCGTCTACTTCGGCAGCCTGGCCCCCGACTCCACGTTCCTGGCGGCGGACCCGGAACGCACCGGTTACGGCTTCGGGCTCTCGGCCCTCGCCATCTCGCTGATCGCCCTGCCCGCCGGGGTCGCGGCGGTCGTCGGCTCCTCGCTGACCGCCCGCGTCGCGGGGCGCGTCGGCTACCGCCCCGCGCTGATCACCTCGTTCGCCCTGATCGGCGCGAGTTTCCTGTCCACCGCCGCGTTCCACACGGCGATCTGGCAGCTGGTGGCGGCCAAGGTGCTCGCCGGTGCGGGGATCGGCGTGGCGCTCGGCGCGCTGCCCACGGTGATCGCGGAGGCCGGCGCGCCCTCCCGTACAGGCATCACCACGGCCCTGTACAACAACGTCAAGACCCTGGGCGGCGCGGTCGCCGGAGCGGTCGTCGCCGCGGTCCTGGCGACCCCGGCGTCCGAAACCGGGAGTGCCGTCTCCGACACCCAGGAGGCGGCGGGCGAGTCCGGATACGTCGCGGTCTGGCTGCTGTGCGCGCTGCTCTCCGCCGGCGCGGCCGTGGCGGCGGCCGCCGCGCGGCGCGGGACGGCGGATTGACGGGGCGGAGGGGGCACCCGGCTTGTCATACTGCTCCGATGACCGCCATTCCCTCCCCCGCGCTCGACTCGCTGGCCGGGCTCGCCTTCGGTGACGCCTTCGGCGACCGCTGGTTCGGCATCCTGCGCCGCGAGGGGCCCGAGCCCCTGGAGGCCCGGACCCCGCCCCCGGAGCCCGTGTGGCGCTGGAGCGACGACACCGCGCAGGCGCTGGTCCTGGTGCGCGAACTCGCCGAGGGCGACGGCGTCGTGGACCAGGACCGGTTCGCCCGGCGCCTGGCCGAGGAGTACGCGGCCGACACCCACCGCGGCTACGGTGCCTCGATGCACGACGTCCTGCGCCGCATCGGCGCGGGCGAGCCCTGGCAGGAGCTGGTGACCGCGCAGTTCGAGGGCATGGGCTCCTGGGGCAACGGGGCGGCGATGCGCGTCGCCCCGCTCGGCGCCTGGCACGCCGCCGACCTGGACGCCGCCGTCGAGCAGGCCGCCCGCCAGAGCGCGGTCTCGCACCACCACCCGGAGGCGGCCGCCGGGGCGGTGGCGGTCGCCG
Source organism: Streptomyces sp. SAS_281 (assembly GCF_052542855.1). Lineage (NCBI taxonomy): Bacteria > Bacillati > Actinomycetota > Actinomycetes > Kitasatosporales > Streptomycetaceae > Streptomyces > Streptomyces sp. SAS_281. The sequence goes on along the minus strand of NZ_JBMNDO010000012.1, from coordinate 4,810 downwards.
TCGCCGCGGCGCTGGCCACGCGCGGCCGGGGCGGCCCGGCGCCCGAGCGCGGGGTGTTCCTCCAGGAGGTCGCCGCGCACCTCCCGGACAGCGATGTGCGCTCGGGCGTCCGGATCGCGGCCCGGATGCCCGCCCACACCTCGGTCCGCCACGCCGCGGAGGTCCTGGGGTCCGGCTACCGGATGTCCGGGCCCGACACCGTCCCGTTCGCGCTGTGGTGTGCGGCGGGCCACCTGGACGACCTGGAGGAGGGCCTGTGGTGCACGGTCGCGGGACGCGGTGACATCGACACCACCTGCGCCGTCGCGGGAGGCGTGATCGCCGCCCGTACCGGTGTCGCCGCCCTCCCCCCGGCCTGGCACGCGGCACGCGAACCGCTGCCCGGGTGGGCGGCGCTCAGCGCCTGACCGCGCGCAGCACCACGAACTTCGGGTCGCCGGCCACCGTCTCGCAGTTGCCGAACACGCGGCGCAGGGTGGCGTGGTGGCCCAGATGGCGGTTGGCCACCACCCAGAGCTCGCCGCCCTGGCGCAGGGCGAGCCGGGCTCCCCGGAACATGCTGCGGGCGGTCGCGTCGGTGGTGGCCTGGTGGGAGTGGAACGGGGGGTTGTTGAGGACGAGGTCCGCGCTGCCGGGCTCGGCGCCGACCAGGGCGTCCCCGACGACGAAGGACGCCCGGGCGTCCGGCCCGGTGTTGGCGCGGAAGGTCGCCTCGGCCGATGCCACGGCCTGGTGGGACTCGTCGATGAAGGTGAGGGTGGCGTCGGGGTTGGCGAGGGCGGCGGCGAGGCCGACGACGCCGTTGCCGCAGCCGAGGTCCACGACGCGGTCGGGGCCCGTGCGGTCCGGCAGGTGCTTGAGGAAGAAGCGGGTGCCGATGTCGAGCCGGTCGGCGCAGAAGATCCCGGCGTGGTTGGTGACGGTGCGCCCGGCGGCCGCCCCGGCGTCCGGGGGCAGCTCGTAGCGCAGCGGCCAGGGGCTGGGGGTGCGGGGCAGGGCGGGGTCCGGGGTGCAGTGGATGAGCCGGGCCTTGCGGACCGCGAGGGAGGTGCGGGTCGGGCCGATGACGCGTTCGAACAGGTTGAGCGTGGAGGTGTGGATCTCCTTGACCATGCCGGTGCCCACGACGACGGTGCCGGCGTGCACGGCGGGCGCGATGCGGTGGAGCTGGTCCTCCAGGAAGGCGAGGCTCTTCGGGACGCGTACGAGGAGCACGTCCACGCGGTCCGGCGGGGTGTCGCGCGGGGAGAGCAGGCGCACCGCGTCGGCGGGCAGCCCGTTCCGTTCCAGGTTCGCCGCGGTCGCCCGCTGCCCGAGGTGGGAGTCGCTGATCTGTACGGGGTGGTGCGCGGCCAGGACCGTGCTCAGGGCACCCCATCGGTCTCCGATGACGACGACGTTCCCCGAGACGTCGACCGCCTCCTCCAGGTGCTGGAGCAGATAGGCGTCGGCCGCGTCCCAGGCACGGAACGGGTCGCGGGGGTCCTCGGGGAAGCGGGCGAGGTCGTAACCCGCCTCTGACGTCGTCAAACGGTTCATTGTGCGTTCAGGCTAACCGAGCGGCGCCCGGCGCCCGTACCTGCCGCGGGCGCGACGGCCGTGGCCGCCGCGCCGTACCGCTGTCTACGGCAGTCGCTTGTCGATGGCCGCCCGGCCCTCCCTGGCCAGGGTGCGCTCCGCCCACTCCAGGTTCTCCGGGGTCAGGTCCCGCCCGGACGCGAGCACCAGGTCCTCGGCGGACGGGTTGTCGGTGGCGCCGGTGTGCAAGAGGTCGTCCGGAGTCAGGCCCCGGGTGCTGGATACGGAATCGGGCTCGTCGCTCATGCCGCCTCCTTGTCCTTCCCGTCATTCTCGCCCGCCGCCGGTGCTCCCGCATCCGAGACCGGGACGGGGTCCCGGAACGGGTTCCGGGCCCTCACTTGACCTGCACATGATAGATACGCGGGGTTCACACATCGTGACGGTCCGCATGGGACGCTCCCGCGTACACATAGCGGACACGACCACCGCGGAGCCGCCCCCCACCCCGTGACGGCGCCGCGGTGCGCGTATTCCCGGAGAGGACACCCCACATGTCCCGTCGTCATCTTCCCGCGCGCCGCGCACTGCCCGCCGCGCTCGCCGCCCTCGCGGTGTTCACCGGCACGGCCGCCGCCGCACCCGCCCCGACGCCACCGCCCACCACCGCCTCCCCGCTCAGCGCGCTGGACGACACGTACTACGAGGACGCGACCGGCAGGACCGGCGCCGCCCTGAAGAGCGCCCTGCACACGATCATCAGCGACCAGAGCAAGCTCACCTACAGCCAGGTCTGGGACGCCCTGAAGGACACCGACGAGGATCCCGCCGACCCCTCGAACGTCATCGAGCTGTACACCGGGCGCTCCGAGCCCAAGAGCGACAACGGCGGCGACCCCGGCCAGTGGAACCGCGAGCACGTCTGGGCCAAGTCCCACGGCGACTTCGGCACGGCCACCGGCCCCGGCACCGACATCCACCATCTGCGCCCGTCCGACGTCCAGGTCAACTCCACGCGCGGCAACAAGGACTTCGACAACGGCGGTACGGAACTGAGCGACGCCCCGGGCAACTACACCGACGCCGACTCCTTCGAACCGCGCGACGCCGTCAAGGGCGACGTGGCCCGGATGATCCTCTACATGGCCGTGCGCTACGAGGGCGACGACGCCTTCCCCGACCTTGAACCCAACGACAGCGTGTCCAACGGCTCCGCACCGTACATCGGCCGGCTCTCCGTACTGAAGGCATGGAGCGAGCAGGACCCGCCGGACGCCTTCGAGAAGCGGCGCAACGACGTCATATACGAGGACTACCAGCACAACCGGAACCCGTTCGTGGACCACCCCGAGTGGGTGGAGGCCATCTGGTGACGGCCCCGCGCTGAATCGCGGCGAGGCCGCCGGCCGTCAGCTCCGCTCCGCCTGGGCGATCCGGGGAAACGACTTGACCCCGGCGGCCTTGCGGCTGTTGGCGTGCTGGCTGACGGTCCTGTCCGTCGGCGCGTCCGGGAAGCCGAGCACCACGGAGTCCAGCACCTTGCCCGACGCGTCGACGAACTCGACGCGCACGGCGAAGAACGCCTCCTCGCCGCTCCGGTTGGTCACCCGCACCAGGGCGCTGCGGAACTGCTCCCCGGGCGCCACCGCGATGCCGTTGACGGAGACGTCGTCCATCGCGTTGCCCTTGCCGTCGACGCCCTTGAGGGTCGCCACCGCCTTCTGCCGGTTGCGCTCGGCGTCGGCGGACACGGAGGCGGCGAACTCGTCCTGGGTGCGCCCGCTACGGGTCGGGCTCGGGCTCGGGCTCGCCGTGGGTTCGGCGGAGATCGTGCGGGTACTGCTGGCCGTACCCGCCGACGAGGTGTCGGAGTCGCCGCACGCGGACGCTCCGGCGACGAGTACCGCGACGAGTGCGGCAGGGGTCAGGCCGCGGATGACGCGGCCTCGGAAGGGGCGCCGCGCGGGGCCGGTCCGGTTCACAAACGCTCCGTCCACTGAGCGGGCACGGAAAAGCAGCTGCTTCCGCACCCAGGTTGACCAACTCGCCCATATTAGGATCAAAAGGTATGAATTGACTCGTTGATTCACCCGTTCCGCACGCAGTGCGCAATTCCCCGGGAGGGAACTGATGGACACGGACGCCCTGACCGCCGGCCTGCTGCAGGAGCTGCGCCGGACCCGGCCCTATCCGGCCCTGTCCCTGACCATGCCGACCCACCGGCGCGCCCCGGACAACGCCCAGGACGCCGTCCGGCTGCGCAACCTGCTGTCCGAGGCCCACAACCGGCTGGAGTCCGATCCGCAGGTCGGCCGCGAGGCGTGCGCCGCGATCAAGCAGCAGCTCGACCGCGCGGCGGGCGAACTCGACCAGCGCCGGGCCCTGGACGCGCTCGTGCTCCTCGCCACGGCCGACGAGTACCAGATCTGGCGACTGCCGCGTACCGCACCCGAACGGGTGGTGCTGAGCGACAGCTACCTCACCCGCAACCTGGTCGCCGCGAAGGCGCAGGCCCGCCCCTTCTGGGCGCTCACCGTGGCGGCCGACCACGCCGCCCTCTTCAGCGGCACCACCGAGTCCGCTCAGGAGGCCCACGTCGGCGGCTTCCCGCTGACGGCACCGCGCGAGGAGTTCAACCCGCAGCGCATGGAGCGGACCGGCGACACGCCGAGCAACTTCGCCAGCGAGGACACCCGCAACTTCCTGCGCACCGTGGACGAGAAGCTGCGTGCCGTCCTGGCCACCGACCCCCGTCCGCTGTACCTGGTCGGCATCGCGCCGGCGCTCGCCCTGTTCGACGAGGTCGGCGAGAGCGCGAAGGACGCGGTCGGCCGGGTCACCAAGGGCGCGCCGGCCGACAACGCGCCCCGCGACCTGCTCACCGAGCTGCGTCCGGCCCTGGACGCCCGGCGCGAGCACTTCGCGAAGGAGATCGACGGGCGGCTGGACGCGGCGCGCGGCCGCAAGGCGTTCGCCGGCGGTCTCGACGAGGTGTGGGCCGCGGTGCGCGAGGGCCGCGCCGGTCTCGTGGCGGTGGAGGAGCACTTCCAGCAGACGGTACGGGTCGACCAGGAGCACCTGAAGCCGGTGACCGACGACGTGGTGGACCCGTCCGACGCGAGCGTCCGCGAGGACATCGTGGACGAGTTGGTGGAAGCGGCGCTGGACAGCGGCGCGGAGGTGTTCTTCGTCGCGGACGACTGGCTCAAGGGGCACGGCCGGATCGCGGCCGAACTGCGCTTCTGAGCCCACGGGGCGTAAGGCGAGGGCCCGGACGGAGATTCCCGTCCGG
>NZ_JBMNDO010000129.1:0-22317 GCF_052542855.1 Streptomyces sp. SAS_281 | reverse complement strand
CCCCCCCCCCCCCCCCCCCCCCCCCCCCCCCCCCCCCCCCCCCCCCCCCCCCCCCCCCCCCCCCCCCCCCCCCCCCCCCTCGGCGGTATCGCTCAGCCCTCGATGGACGTCATCACGTGCTTGATGCGCGTGTAGTCCTCGAAGCCGTAGGCCGAGAGGTCCTTGCCGTAACCGGACTTCTTGAAACCGCCGTGCGGCATCTCGGCGACCAGCGGGATGTGGGTGTTGATCCACACGCAGCCGAAGTCCAGGTTCTTCGACATCCGCATGGCGCGCGCGTGGTCCTTGGTCCACACCGAGGAGGCCAGGGCGTACTCGACGCCGTTCGCCCACTCCACGGCCTGCGCCTCGTCGCGGAACGACTGGACGGTGATGACCGGGCCGAAGACCTCGTGCTGGATGATCTCGTCGTCCTGCTTGAGCCCGGAGACGACGGTCGGGGCGTAGAAGTAGCCCTTGTCACCGACCCGGTGGCCGCCCGCTTCGACCCGGGCGTGGGCGGGAAGGCGCTCGATGAAGCCGCTGACCTGGGCCAGCTGGTTGGCGTTGTTGAGCGGGCCGTAGGCCACGTCCTCGTCGTCCGGCAGGCCCGTCCTGGTGTCGGCGGCGGCCTTGGCGAGCGCGGTGACGAACTCGTCGTGGATCGACTCGTGGACCAGCACGCGCGTGGCGGCCGAGCAGCCCTGGCCGGCGTTGAAGTAGCCCGCGGCCGAGATGTCCTCGACGGCCTTGGCGATGTCGGTGTCCTCGAAGACGACGACGGGCGCCTTGCCGCCGAGCTCCAGGTGAACCCGCTTGACGTCCTTGGCGGCCGACTCGGCGACCTGCATGCCGGCCCGCACCGAGCCGGTGATGGAGGCCATCGCCGGGGTCCGGTGCTCGACCATCGCGCGGCCGGTGTCACGGTCGCCGCAGATGACGTTGAAGACGCCCTTGGGCAGGATCTGCCCGATGATCTCGGCGATGAGCACGGTCGAAGCCGGCGTGGTGTCCGACGGCTTGATGACCACGGTGTTGCCCGCGGCGAGCGCCGGGGCGAACTTCCAGACGGCCATCATCATCGGGTAGTTCCACGGCGCGACCTGCGCGCAGACGCCGACCGGCTCGCGCCGCACGATGGAGGTCAGCCCCTCCATGTACTCGCCGGCCGAGCGCCCCTCCAGGAGCCGGGCGGCGCCCGCGAAGAAGCGGATCTGGTCCACCATCGGCGGGATCTCTTCGGTGCGGGTCAGCCCGATCGGCTTGCCGGTGTTCTCGGACTCGGCGGCGATGAGGTCCTCGGCCCGCTCCTCGAACGCGTCCGCGATCTTGAGCAGGGCGCGCTGGCGCTCGGCCGGTGTGGCGTCGCGCCAGGCGGGGAACGCGGCCGCGGCGGCGGCCATCGCGGCGTCGACGTCGGCGGGCCCGGAGAGCGGCGAGGTCGCGTAGACCTCCTCGGTCACCGGGTTGACCACGTCGATCGTCCGCCCGTCGGCGGCGTCCCGGAACTCCCCGTTGATGTAGTTGCGCAGACGGCGTACCTCGGCGGTCACGGCCACCCCTCCTCGTGTATGTCCAATGGGTGAGACGACCAGCGTAGTCGGGCGCCGCCGTGCGGCGTCGGGCAAGGCGCCCCCGGGCGCCCGGAGCGGTCCGGATGCCGCCGATCGAGTGGGAAGAGGCGGGCCCGGGCCGCGTGCTGTCCGCTCACCGCGATCCGAATCCTTACGGTGCCGAGTGACCGTTCGGCCGTCTCTTCGTTCCCCCGTACGGGGGCGGGATATCTGATCTGAACCGAGGTGTACGCCATGGTGGCCCCGCCGGACAACGATGTGATCTGGGCGCGTTCCCTGCAGCACTCCCACAACGGCTCACCCGCGCTCGGCGGGGTCTCCCTGGGCATCCGCGACGGCGAGATCCTCGCGGTGACCGGTCCGCGCGGCAGCGGCAAGACGACGCTGCTGCACTGCCTCTCCGGCCAGCTGGTGCCCGAGCAGGGCGAGGTCTGGTTCAACAGCGTGCCCGTGCACACGATGGGGCCGAGGCTGCGCGAGCGGCTGCGCCGCGACAAGTTCGGCTGGATCGCCCCCGAGCCCCAGCTGGTCCCGGAGCTGAACGCCTGGGAGAACACCGCCCTGCCGCTCCTGCTGCGCGGCGCCTCGCACCGGGAGGCCAGGACGACCGCCATGGAGTGGCTGGAGCGCCTGGACATCGGCCCGTGCGCCAAGAAGCGCCCGCACACCCTCCAGCAGAGCCAGCGGCAGCGGATCGCCGTGGCCCGTGCGCTGGCCGCCGGCCCCTCGGTGATCTTCGCCGACGAGCCGACCGCGACGCTGCACCGCACGGACCGCACGCACGTCCTGCGGACCCTGACCAGCGCCGCCCGCTCGCACGGGATCACGGTGGTGCTCGCCACGCACGACGCCGAGATCGCCGCGCTCGCCGACCGCATGGTGCCCCTGCTCGACGGGCGCCGCGTCTCCACCGTCGGCCTGCCCGCCGAAGCCGATCCGGAGGGGCGCGCGGCGTGCTCGCTCTCCGTCTAGCCCGCGGTTCCCATCCGCTGGTCCTGGTGCGGCGGCTGCTGGTCGCGGCCGCCTCCGCCGGGGTCGGCTTCCTGCTTCTGTGCACCCTCGGCTACACCGCCGCGCACCCGCACTCGGCCGGTGCGGTGCTGCGGCTGCTCTGGTGCTTCGTCCCGTTGGCCACGACCGTGCAGTTCGCCGTCGCGGTGGCCCGTACGGACCCGAGCACCCGGCCGCGCACCGGCCTGTCCGCCGTGGGCCTCGGCCCGGTGAAGCTCAGCGTGCTCGCCGCGGTCTCCACCGCCGTCTCATGCACCCTCGGCTCCGCGGTGGCGCTGCTGTTCTTCCTCCATCTGCGCGGCGACCTGTCCGGGCTGCCGTTCGACGGGGCCGCCGCCGACCTGCTCGGCGCGGACGCCTCGTTGCCCGTCGCCGCCGTACTGGTCCTGCTGGCCCTGGTGCCGGTGGCGGCCGCGACGGCCAGTGCGCTGGCGCTGCGCGGCCGGGCCCCGGGCGCCGCCCGCGAGACGGACGACGGCGGCGAGCTGGTGCCCGCCGAGGAGTTCCCCGCCCCCGCCGCGCCGCCGGCCGGGCTGCCCTGGGGCGTCGCCCTGACCGCCGCCGGGCTCGCCGTCGAGGCGTACGCGAGCCGGGGCACGGGAGGCAGCCCCTTCCCGCTGCCCGGCAAGCTGGACGCCACCCCGGCGTGGGTGCTCGTCGGCTGGACGCTGACCGCGATCGGCCTGGCCACGGCGGGCCCCGGCCTGACCCACCTGTGCGGCAAGCTGCTCCAGACGGTCCGGCCCGGGGCCGTACGCCTGCTGGCCGGCCGGGTCCTGATGGACGAGGCGCGCCGGATCGGCCGCCCGCTGGGCATCGTCTGCGCGGTCCTGTCGGCGGTCATCGCCGCCTTCGCGCTGTACGGGACGGGGCCCCGGCCGTTCGGCCCGCTCACGGCGCTGGGGGCGGTGCTCGTCGTCGGCTGCACGACAGCGACGCTGCTGACCTCGGCCCTGGAGGCCCGGCAGGCCCGCGCGGAGACGGCCAGGGCACTGCTGCGGCTCGGGGCCCCGGCCTCGGCGCTGCGCGCGGCGACGGCGTTGCGCGCGGGGGCGCTGCTGGTCCTCTTCGCCCCGCTCACCTGGGCGATCGCCGAGCTGGCCGCGCTGCCGCTGACCCCCTGAGCACGCTGGACGCGATCACCGGACCGGCCGGGCTACCTGCCCGGCCGGTTCCGCGTTTCCGGGTGCGGGCACTTCTCGTATGAGCGTTTCGTAGCATGACCCCTCATGGGAAGCCCGGAGGAGCGCAAGAAGGCACACGGCGACGAGATCGAGTCGCTGGCCGAGTTCGACGCGGCGGTGGCCGCCGGTTCGCTGGCCGGTCGCCATGTGCAGTCGGTGGACCTGACGGAGCGGAGCTCGGCGCTGCTGGCCACGGACACCGCCGGGGCCGTATTCCTCGGCTGCCCGATGGAACCCGGCCCCGAGGAGAAGGTCCGGGCCGGCGGCGCCTTCGTCTTCCCGCCCGTCCCCGGCCTGCCCTTCGACCCGTACCGGGGCCTGCTCTACTCCCCCGACGCGCTCTACGACGGGCTCGCGCGGGAGGGTTACGCGGCCACGCCGGACGCCCTGGCCCATGACTGGTTCCGGCGGACCCGGTCGGACGGGGACGCGTTCGCCTCGATGCTCCGGGCGCTCCACGACGACGCGATCTCGGACGCGCTGGAGGAAGCGCTCGCCGGGGCCCGGGTAGCCGGTGTGATGGGCGGCCACGCGCTGGCCCGGGGCAGCGCCGGTTACGCGGCGGCGGCCCGGCTCGGCAGGGCCCTGGCCCGCAGCGGCCTCACCGTGGCGACCGGGGGCGGCCCGGGCGCCATGGAGGCGGCCAACCTGGGGGCGTACGCGGCGCCGCACGACGACGCGATGCTGGACGAGGCGTGCGCGATGCTCGGCGCGGTGCCGTCCTTCACCCCCTCGGTCACCGACTGGGCGCGGGCCGCCTTCGCGGTACGGGAGCGCTGGCCGGGCGGCGGCGCGTCCGTGTCGATCCCCACCTGGTTCTACGGCCACGAGCCGCCGAATCCCTTCGCGGGACACATCGCCAAGTACTTCACCAACGCGCTGCGGGAGGACGGGCTGCTGGCCCGGTCCAGCTCGGGCGTGATCTTCCTCCCCGGCGCGGCCGGTACCGTCCAGGAGATCTTCGACAGCGCCACCCCGAACTACTACGAGTCACGCGGCGAACCCGTCCCGATGGTGCTGGTGGGCCACGACCACTGGACCCGCGAGCTTCCCGCCTGGCCGCTCCTGCAAACCCTGGCGGCCGGCCGGAGGATGGAGGCCCGCATCGCCCTGGTCGACACGGCGGAGGAAGCGCCCGACGCCCTGGCCCGCCTCTCGGGGGCGTGAACCGTCAGAACAGGGCGGGCAGCACCACGCACTCCGACGCGTCGAAGCCGACGCCCACCCGCTCGCCCTCCTCCGGCGTTCCGCGCAGCGGGCACTCCGCCTCCAGCACCGGACCGCGCTCCGGGTGCAGGGTCACGGCGACATGGCTGCCCCGGAAGGTGCGCGCGCCCACGACGCAGCGCAGCCCCTTCTCCGGCCCGCCGATCCGCACCCCGGCCGGCCGCACCAGCAGATCGCACGCGCCCTGCGGTGACCCCGCCGGCACCGGCACCTCGCCCCAGGCCGTGTCCGCCGCGTCCCCCTCGACGGTCGCCTCGACCACGTTGTCGAAGCCCAGGAACCGGGCCACGAAAGCGGACGCGGGGCGTTGCCACACGTCCAGCGGGGTGCCCACCTGGGCGATACGGCCCTCGCGCATCACGACGACCCGGTCGGCCAGCGCGAACGCCTCGCCCTGGTCGTGGGTGACGGCGAGCACGGTGGTGCCGAGGCGGCCGAAGAGGGCGCGCAGTTCCACCACGAGCCGCTCGCGCAGGCTGCGGTCCAGCTGCCCCAGGGGCTCGTCGAGCATCAGCAGCCGGGGGCGGGGGGCGAGGGCCCGCGCGAGGGCGACGCGCTGCTGCTCGCCGCCGGAGAGCGCGGCGACGGCGCGGCGTTCGGCGCCGGGGAGGCCCACGAGGTCGAGGAGCTCGGCGACCCGGCGGTCCTGTTCGCCCCGGCCGGCCCCGTGCATCCGCAGGCCGAAGGCGACGTTGGCGCCGACGTCCCGGTGCGGGAAGAGCTGGTGGTCCTGGAACATCAGGCCGAGGCCGCGCCGGTGGACCGGGATGCCGTCCTGGTCGGTGCCGTCGAGCAGGACCCGGCCGCCGTCCGGCTCCTGGAGTCCGGCGACCAGGCGCAGCAGGGTGGACTTGCCGCTGCCGCTCGGCCCGAGGACGCAGACGGTCTCGTGGTCGGCGACCTCCAGGTCGACCCGGTCGAGCGCGGCCCGGTCACCGAAGCGGACGGTGGCCGATTCGAGCGTCAGCATCGTTCAGAACTCCCCGGATCGGTCGGTGCGGATGCGTTCGAGCAGCAGCAGCGAGACCGCGCACACGAGCATCAGGATGGTGCTGAGGGCCATGGCCTGGCCGTAGTTCAGGTCCCCGGACCGGCCCAGGAGCCGGGCCACGGCCACCGGCAGCGTCGGGTTGTCGGGCCGGGCGATGAACACGGTCGCGCCGAACTCCCCCAGCGACACGGCGAACGCGAACCCGGCGGCGACCAGCAGGGCCCGCCGCACGAGCGGGAAGTCCACCTCGCGCCAGGCCCGCAGCGGTGAGGCCCCGAGCACCGCCGCCGCCTCGCGCAGCCGGGCGTCCACCGCCCGCAGCACCGGCAGCATGGTCCGTACGACGAAGGGGACCCCGACCAGCGCCTGGGCGAGCGGCACCAGGATCCACGAGGTCCTGAGGTCCAGCGGCGGTTTGTCCAGGGTGATCAGGAAGCCGAAACCGACGGTGACCGCGGAGACCCCGAGCGGCAGCATCAGCAGCGCGTCGAAGCCTCGGACGAGCCGGCCTGCCCGCCGGGTGAGCGCGGCGGCGGCGAGCCCGCCGACGACGAGGGCGATCAGGGTCGCGACGAGGGCGTAGCGCAGCGAGTTCCCGATGGCCTCGATGGGCGCGACCAGGAACGTACCGCTGTTGGCGTCCGCCGAGGTGAGCGCGCGGTAGTAGGCGAGACCGGAGCCGCCGAGCGAGCGTTCCACCAGTACGGCGAGCGGCAGCAGGACCAGCAGCAGCACGCTCAGGAGGACCCCGGCGAGCAGCGTCCACTGCCCGGCCCCGTGCGGCCTGCGCGCGGTCGTCGCCGGGTCGACCAGCTTCAGCGCGCGCTCCCTGCGGCGTACGGTCCAGGCGTGCACGGCGAGGATCGCGCCGACCGCGGCGAACTGCACGAGCGTGAGCACTGCGGCCGTGGGCAGGGCGAGCAGCTGCGCGGTCTGGCGGTAGATCTCCACCTCCAGCGTCGAGAAGCCGGGTCCGCCGAGGATCTGCACGACGCCGAAGGAGGTGAAGGTGAAGAGGAAGACCATCAGCGCGGCTGCGGCCACGGCCGGGGCGAGCGCGGGCAGCGTGACGCGCCGCCAGGCGGTGAACCTGCTCGCGCCGAGCACCCGGGCGGCCTCCTCCTGGCGCGGGTCGAGCTGCGCCCAGAGCCCCCCGACGGTGCGGACGACGACCGCGTAGTTGAAGAACACATGGGCCAGCAGGATCGCCCACACGGTGGTGTCGAGCCGTACACCCCACAGTTCGTCCAGCAGCCCGCCGCGCCCGAGCAGTGCGAGGAAGGCGGTGCCCACGACGACGGTCGGCAGCACGAACGGGACCGTGACCACGGCCCGCAGCACCTGCTTGCCGGGGAAGTCGAACCGGGCGAAGACATACGCGCCGGGCAGCGCGACCAGCAGGGTCAGCGCGGTCGAGGCGAGCGCCTGCCACAGCGTGAACCAGAGGACGTCCCGGATCTCCGGCCTGGCGAGCACCTCGCCGAACCGGCCGAACTGCCAGACACCGTCCGCCTTGAGCCCCCGGCCCACGATCGCGGCGACCGGATAGGCGAAGAACACGGCGAAGAACGCGACGGGCACGGCCATGAGGCCGAGCCGCACGGCGGCCGCGCGCCGGGCCCGGGCGCGTGCGGACCTCCCGCGCGCGCCCGGTCCGCGTACGGGCGTCTTCGTTACTTCACTACGAGCGAGGACCACGACTGGACCCACTGCTCACGGTTCTTGGCGATGGCGTCCGGGGCGGCGGTCGCCGGCTTGTCGGCGGTGGCACCGAACTTCGTGAAGAGCTCGGGCACCTTCGCGTCCTCGGCGACCGGGCTGACGAACATGGTCAGCGGCATGTCCTCCTGGAACTTCTTCCCGATCAGGAAGTCCAGCAGGGCCTTGCCGCCCGCCTCGTTCTTCGCGCCGTCCAGCAGACCGGCGAACTCGATCTGGCGGAAGCACGTCCCGGTGGCGACCCCGGTGGGCGCGGTCTTCGGCTGCGGGTCCGCGTACAGCACCTCGACGGGCGGGCTGGAGGCGTAACTGACGACGAGCGGCCGGTCGGCCTTGGCCTTCTTGCCGCCGGCCGATCCGGAGAACTCCTCGTTGTACGCCTGCTCCCAGCCGTCCACGACCTTGACGCCGTTGTCCTTCAGCTTCTTCCAGTAGTCCTGGTAGCCGTCCTCGCCGAAGGTGGCGACGGTGCCGAGGAGGAAGCCGAGACCGGGCGAGGAGGTCGCGGCGTTCTCGGTGACGAGCAGATCCTTGTACGCGGGCTTCGCCAGGTCGGCGAAGGTCTTCGGCGGTGCGAGCTTCTTGTCGGCGAAGTACTTCTTGTCGTAGTTGACGCAGATGTCACCGGTGTCGACCGGGGTGACCCGGTGCTTGTCCGCGTCCAGCTGGACATCGGCCGGGACCCGGTCCAGTCCCTTGGCCTCGTACGGTGTGAACAGGCCGTTGTCCAGGGCGCGCGAGAGCAGGGTGTTGTCGACGCCGAAGAACACGTCGCCGCGCGGGGATCCCTTGGTCAGGATCTCCTGGTTCAGGGCGGCGCCCGCGTCCCCGCTCTTGAGGACCTTGACGGTGTAGCCGGTCTCGCGGGTGAACTCCTTCAGGACGTCCTTGGAGGCGTTGAAGGAGTCGTGGCTGACGAGGGTGACGGTCTTGGAACCGGTGCCCTTGGTGGAACCGGAACCGGACGCCGAGTCGGCGGAACTTCCGCAGCCGGCCAGCGCGGTGACGCCGAGCGCGGCGGCGACGGCCGCGACCGCGGCCTTCTGGGTGGTGCTCATGTGTGATTCCTCCTGGAGTGACCAGGAAGAGACGCGGCCCTGCCCGCACACCGGCCGGAGCCGGAAGCGGGCAGGGCGCAACAGCTTGAGTATGGTCCGAACTTCCTACCCGGAATGACCCGGGCGAGGTTCAGAGGGTCTGCGGCCAACCTGTCCTTGGTGCCGCACTCTCAGCGCTGTGGCGCTCCCCTGTCGGAATATGCAGTTGATTTCGGCCCCAGGCTACACGGCCGTTTTCAGCCGGGGCCCCGAGTGTCCGGGACCCCGCTCCCTCAGCGCTCGGAGGCCGCCAGCTGCCCGCAGGCGCCGTCGATCTCCTGGCCCCGGGTGTCGCGGACGGTGACCGGCACGCCGTGGCTCGCGATGGCCTCGACGAACGCCCGCTCGTCCTCCGGCCGCGAGGCGGTCCACTTGGAACCGGGCGTCGGGTTCAGCGGGATGAGGTTGACGTGCACCCGCTTGCCCTTGAGGAGGCGCCCCAGCAGATCCCCGCGCCACGCCTGGTCGTTGATGTCGCGGATCAGGGCGTACTCGATGGAGATGCGGCGGCCGGACTTCTCCGCGTACTCCCACGCGGCGTCCAGCACCTCGCGCACCTTCCACCGGGTGTTCACCGGCACGAGGGTGTCGCGCAGCTCGTCGTCCGGGGCGTGCAGCGAGACCGCGAGGCGGCACTTGAAGCCCTCGTCGGCGAACCGCAGCATCGCGGGGACCAGGCCGACGGTGGAGACGGTGATCCCGCGCTGCGAGAGTCCGAGGCCGTCGGGCTCGGGGTCGGTCAGCCGGCGGATCGCGCCGACGACGCGGTTGTAGTTGGCCAGCGGCTCGCCCATGCCCATGAACACGATGTTGGACAGCCGGGCGGGCCCCCCGGGGACCTCGCCGTCCCGCAGCGCGCGCATCCCGTCCACGATCTGGTGGACGATCTCCGCGGTCGACAGGTTGCGGTCGAGACCGGCCTGCCCCGTCGCGCAGAACGGGCAGTTCATCCCGCAGCCGGCCTGCGAGGAGATGCACATCGTGACCCGCTCCGGGTAGCGCATCAGGACGGACTCGACCAGCGTCCCGTCGTGGAGCTTCCACAGGGTCTTGCGGGTGGTGTCGTCATCGCAGCTGATGTGCCGGACGACGGACATCAGGTCGGGGAACATCGCCTCGGCGAGCTTGTCCCGCGACCCGGCCGGGATGTTGGTCCACTCGGCCGGATCGTGCGCGTACCGCGCGAAGTAGTGCTGCGAGAGCTGCTGGGCGCGGAACGGCTTCTCGCCGATCGCGGCGACGGCCTCCCTGCGCTCGGCGGGCGTGAGGTCGGCGAGGTGCCGCGGCGGCTTCTTGGCTCCGCGGGGCGCGACGAAAGTGAGTTCTCCGGGCTTAGGCATGGTTCTTCCAGTGTCGCAGACGCGCGGAGGTGCCCCGGGTCGTCGCCCAGCTCAGCGGCGACCCGGGCGGGACGGTGCCGGTCATTGATGGTGGTTGTAGGTCGTCGTCGGCGGCCCTCCGACGGCCCACAGACGGCCCGGCCCCATGGCCTCGTCCGCAGGTCAGGGCCGTCAGTCGCCGCTGCCGGCGGGAACCGTGCCGACGGCCAAGAGGTGCGAGCTAGCGGCGAGGAGTTCCGGGTACGGCTCTGCCATGCGGGCCGCGTCCACGGCTGAGGCGATCAGCTCATCCGTGGGGCCCTCGCCCGGCTGCTGCTCCGCCGCCTTCACCAGCGACCACGCGGGGCCCTCGATACCGAAGACCTGCACGTCCTCCAGCCCGGAAGCGACCAGCTCCGCCACCAGCTCTTCGGCCCGGTGGAAGTAGGACAGGGTGAACCCCCGCGATCCGTCGTAGACAGCCGTCTCCAGAATCTTGGAGACGGAGTTGTGAATCCGCTCGGTGTGCAGGTGGGCGTACGTGACGTGCTCGAAGAGCGACGCATAGCGATTGATCGCGGCGGCGGCGACCAGGCCGCCGGGCTTTGCCACGCGGGAGGCTTCCGAGAGCGCCCGTTGCCGGTCAGCGGGGTCGGGCAGGTGGTACAGCGGCCCGAGGAGCTGCACGACGTCGAAGGCGTCATCCGGCTCGGGCAGGTCGCGGGCATCCCCGACGACCGCCGGGCACACGGCCGACGCGGCCTCAACGTGACGGGGCACCGGATCTACCAGGGCGACGTCGTAGCCGTCCTTCACCAGCCAATCAGCGTGAATCCCGGTCCCCCCGCCCACATCGAGCACGCGCGCCGGCGCGGGGGGCAGAAAGCGTCGGAGGAGTTCCTGAGTTCTGACCAGTTCCATCCGACCGTCTGCCGAGCTTCGCAGGCGGCTGTCCTCGTTGACCGTCTCGCCATAGAACCGCATCACGGAGGGAGCCAATTCGAGATTCGACATGGTCGCAGTATCGTGTGTACCGGTGGACCAGTCCAGCGCAGGAAATAGGGGAAGCCATGGCAGTCCTGAAGTACGAAGAGATCGCAGAGTTCCTGCGCGCCCGCATCGCCGCTGGTGAGATCGCGCCGGGGGACACAATTCCGTCCGGTCGAGAGCTGGCCGAGCAGTGGGATGTGTCACGCGCCACCGCGATCAAGGCAGTCGATGTTCTGCGAAACGATGGCGTGGTCGTGGCCAAGCAGGGGACCGGGTTCGTCGTCACGGAAACGCCCGTGGCACGCCCCGCCGGCGCTCGCCGCGCCGGGTCGGCGCGCATCTTGGGTGGGATGCCGTTCCTGCGCGTCGGCGAGCCCGACTGGGCGGAACCCCCCGCCCGGGTCGCCGCCACCCTTGGGCTCTCGCCCGGGGTGAAGGCGCTCCGGCGCGTTCGCGTGCTCCAGCTCCCGGACGGAACACCGAATAGCTGCGTTGAGGCGTGGTTCCCTCCGGAGGTCGCGGAGGCCTCGCCGCGCCTGGCAGACACCGCCCCGATCGCAGAAGGGACGACGCGCTACGTCCGACGCCAGACCGGGCGGGGTCCGGCTGAAGGCGTGGACGTGACGACCGTGCGGGGGGCGTCGGAGACGGAAGCGGAGCGCCTAGGGGTACCGGGAGGGACACCCGTCGCCGTGCTGCTGCACACGGCGTACGACGACCAGGGGAAGCCGCTGGTCTGCGAGGAGGGGGTTACGCCCTCCTCGCTCTTCGAGCAGGTGGACACCTACCCCATGTAGGCACCCAACGATCAATCGCGAATCTGGACCGGTCCACCGGTCCAGATTTTTTTCGCTCCACAAAACCCGGCGCCACCTGCAGCTTTCCTCCTAGACGTGCCACGAACCGCAAATCCACCACTTGACTGGACCGGTCCACCGGTCCAGTCTTCTGGTGCGGCCAACGCCCGCCCCGGAACTTTCCGAGGGAGCGACTCAGCCGTGGTTTGACCTGCGTAAAGCGCCCGGAGGGCTCCGTGAAACGTGTCCGAAGGAAGCGTCCGCTTCTTGAGAACTAAACAGTGAACTGAGGCGGGGTGAGAGCCCTCGCCCCCGCGGCGGCCGGGTGAGCCGTCGGCAGTGGTACGGCGCGTCGGCGCGGTACGCACGATCCTGCGGCCCTGGAGAACACCCCGGTGCCACCCGCAGTGAGCTGCCCTGCTGAGCGCCAGGCAGAGAGATGGCGCCCCACCCCCGCAGTTTCCCGCTGCGGCCGGTTGCCTCCCCCGCCCGTCCGGCTCGCCTTTGTAGCGGTGCCGTACGGGCGGGGCTGAGGGGAGCCGGAACACCCTTTCCCGCTTCATCCGCAGACGGCGTGCGGCCCCGGTGCTGGAACACCGGGGCCGCTGTTGCTGGGCCGTCACACTGTGAGGAGACAACGACCCATGATCCCCATCGCTGCACTTCAGGACCTTGTTACGGCCGGTTCGCTCGACTTCGAGCCGTCGGCCGATGAGCTTGACGCGATCGAGCAGGAGATGCCGCTCATCCGGGCGGAGGTCGAGCTGCTGGACGCGCAGATCATGACCATCGACCGCCCGGCCAGTGAGCTGGACGTGCGGCGTATCCGCCGGGCCCGGAACCGGGTCATGGCGGCCCGCCGCGACCTGACCAACCGCACCGTCACGGTGCAGCCGGGCGGTGCCGCGTGAGCGCCGTACAGACCGCGCCGAAGCCGGAACTGCTGTTGGACCATCGGGGCGCGCCCAAGCCGAAGAACGAATCGGACCTGGACTGCGCGTCGGTTCAACTGAAGGCGTCGTTCCACGAGGCCGGGCACGCTGTGCTGGCCATGACCTACGGGATCCACGTCGTCACTAGCGAAATCATGGCCTGGACCGACGAAGACGTCTGGAACATCACCGGCTCCACCGAGCTGAACGTCGACCGGGCCGGCGCGTGGCAGTACGCGGCGATGTGCGCGGCCGGAGCTGTCGCCGAGGTGCAGTACCTGCTCATCGCCGGGCTGTGGACGCCGGATCGGGCGCTCGCCTGCGCAGCGCTCCACGACCGGGAACTGGCCGTCGACGTCCTCGCGCGCTGCGGCGCCCGCCTGGGCCGCACGCACGTCCCGGGCGGTGGCCGGTCGTGGGCGCAGGTACGCGGCATGGCGCGTCGCCGGGTCGCCTACCACTGGCGGGAGATCCGGTTGGTCGCCGAGGCGATCAACGAGCGCACTCTCGTCACGGGCGAGGAGATCGCCGCAATCACCAGCCTCACCAACCCGCCCCGGCCCGAGGGGGGTGTGGCGTGATGGGCTTCCGTGACAAGGTCCGCGACCTGGCCATCAACCACATGACGGACACGGACGGCACTCCGAACCTGGCGCGCCGGGCATCTCAGGCCGCCGCTCTGGTCGCCCACTCCGCCGCCGATCACTCCACCGCTGCCGCTGCCGGTATCTCGCTGCTCGGTGCGGCCGCCGTCGCGGCCGAGGGCGCCCTGTCCAACTACGTCTGCCCTCCCGGCGAGTACGCCACGTTCAAGAAGGGCGGTGCGTCATGAGCGTCTATGCCGAGGAGCGCCGCGCGGACCGTGCGGCGGATGCCGAACAGCGGCGTATCGACCGTGCCGCCGCCGACGAACGCCGGGCCGAGCGGGTGCGGGTCGCCGATGAGCGGGCCGCCCGGCTTCGTGAGCAGGAGCATGCGGAGCGGGACCGGGTGCGGCGGGCGCGGGCTGCGGCGCGTGCGATGCGGCGGTCGGCTCGGGGTGAGGCGCTGACGGCGGGCAACGTGTACCGCAAGGGCACGCTCGCCCTGGTCACAGCGTCCGCTCTGGGGTCGCTGCCGGCGCAGGTGCTGCACTTCGTCGCGATCTCTCCGACGCTGCTTCCGTTGCCGTTGGCTATCGAGGGGGCGGCGTGGGTGATGGCGGCCGGTGTCGCCTACGCCGATGAGCGGGGCTTGCCGGTGTGGGTGCGGTGGCTGCTGCGGTCGCTGGTCGTCGGTGCGGCGGGGTTCGCCGCGGCCATCAACTACGCCTACGGCACCCACCTGCCGGGCCTGTCCGCTGCGGACGCGCAAACGGCGGGGGTCGGGCTTGCGGCGGTCACGCTGCTGGGCCCGCTCCTGTTCGAGGTGCGCCAGTGGGTGACCACCCTGTCGGTGAAGAGCGGCAGTGCCGAGGACAAGGCGCGGCACAGGCACGACCGCAAGCGCCGCCGTCAACACCGATCGATCGCGCTTGTGGCCGATCGGCTGGTGTCGGCCGCACCGTTCGGTGAGCTGTCCTTCGAGGACGCGTTCGCCCGTGCCTGGGAGATCGAGACCGGCACGGACGAGCCCGGCATGACACCGAAGCTGCACAAGCGGGCCGCCCGATCGGTCGCCGCGCTCGCCGCCGCCCAGCGGCCCGCAGAACCCGCACAGCCCCGGGTTGGTGGGTGGCTGCGCCGCCGCCGACCGATCACCCTCCCAGCCATCGAATCGGTGGATACATCATCAAATCGGTCTACGGCTGACCTGGGAGAGTCGGCCCCGCGCCCGGCGGTACTGCCCGCCCCTGTGGTCGTCGACGTCGTGAAGGCGATCGAGCCGCCCCGCGTTCGCGCGGTGGCCGCCGCTGAGTCTGTCCGGCCGCGTCGGGCGACCGGCCGCGTGCCGGACGCTGCCCGATCGAAGCGGCCGGTCCGCACCGCCGATCAGTTGCTCAATGAGGCCCGATCGGTGACCGCCGACTGGCTGGCCGCCGACCTGACGGCCGAAGCGATCCGCAAGGCCCTCCACACCTCGCCCGCCAAAGCCCGCGTCCTGCGGGACACCCTGCGCGCCGAACGATCGACGGCACCCGCTGAGGCGGCGTGATGGGCGCACTCCCGGAATACCGGTGGCGGCTCGCCCCGGACGGCTACGCCACCCGCCGTCAGCTTCGCGCGATGGGGCTGCGGCCCGGCGGTCAGGATGTCGCTGCCGTCGTCTGCCGGCCGCGTCGCCGCCGCGAACCGCTGCTCGCCTACCTCTACCGCATCGACCTCGCCCGCCCGGTACGGCCCATGACACCGGGCCGTACCGCCGCGCTCGCGGCGGCCATGCGGGCTCGCCGTACCTGCCCCGCCTGCCTGCGGGATGCCGGGTACTGCATCCCGCGCTCGCTCGGCACCTGCGTGCCCTGCGCCGATTCCCCTTCGCTGACTTCCTGACCTGGAAGGACTCGCATGGACCCGAACCTGCCCGTGCCCCGGGCTCTGACCGTCGTCCAGCTCCCGGACGGCACCTACAGCTACGCCGACCCGACGTCCCTGCCCGCCCTGCAGGCGCCGCCGCAGCAGATCGTGCAGCACATTCACCACGCCCCGCCCGACCGCACCGTTCAGCGTCTCGCGCTGGGCTCCGGGATCGGTGCCGGGACGGTCGCGGCCGGGGTGTACTTCGGGCCGCTGCTGGTCGGCGTGCTGACCGCGATTGCCGCGAACCTCGCCCTGCTCGCGTTCCTGGCCGCGGTCATGGCCTGGGGCGTCGTCACCGTCGTCCGGTCCGTCGGCGGCAGTGAAGGCAAGGCCGTGTCCAAGGCGGTGCCCCGGGGGCGTCGGCGCCGCTGACGGCCCTCTGTCCGCCCGGACAACGTGCCGGGCGGGTGGAGGGCCGGACAGCCCGGCCCCCACCCTGGGAGGCACCGAGATGCACAGCTACACCCCCGCCGAGAAGCGCGAGCGCAACAGGCTGTTCCGCAAGGGCTTCCGCCAGGCCATGGCCGACTGCGTCGACCCGCGCCTGGAAGCCCGGATCGAGCGGATCGACCAGCGGGCCGCCGAGCGCGGAGCGCAGGAACTGCGGGCGCTGCACCAGGTGCAGGCCGACGCCCGCCAGGCACTCGCCAACGCCAAGGCCGCCGAGCGCACCGTCCCCCGCGCCGACCGTTCCGCCGCCCGCCAGGCCCGCCGGGCCGCCGAGGACGCCGTGCGCCGCGCCGAGCGCGCCGTCATGCGCGCCGAGAGCTGACCGGGGGCGGCCGGATTCCTTGGCCGGGCCGGCCGCCCCGTTCCTCATCCCACCAGCAGCAATAAGCAGGAGAGGCACGCCCATCATGACTGAACTCGCCGTGGAAGGGGCCGACATGGGCACCCTGCACCACCTCGACGACCACCGCCCCACCCCCGACACCACCAAGCCCACCCCGGACCTCGACAAGCCCGCCGACGGCGGCAGCGCGGTGGAGGCGGTTGACCGCCCGGACAACCCCCTCGCCGACTGGCTGACCGTGCCCGACGCCCCGGTTCTGCCCGCGTGGGCGCGGTCGGCCGCCTCGATCAAGGCCAACGCCGCCGCGCTGGTCCGCCTGTCGTGGTGGCACACCCGTTTCCACGCCTTCCGGGTGCCCAAGTACCTGGTCAAGACGGTGCTGCTTGCCGCGCGGGGCTTCTTCCGGGCCACGGTCGGGCTGTGGCCGACGCTGTCCGCGCAGGATCACACCGCG
Organism: Streptomyces sp. SAS_281; assembly: GCF_052542855.1. Taxonomy (NCBI): domain Bacteria; kingdom Bacillati; phylum Actinomycetota; class Actinomycetes; order Kitasatosporales; family Streptomycetaceae; genus Streptomyces; species Streptomyces sp. SAS_281. The sequence goes on along the minus strand of NZ_JBMNDO010000129.1, from coordinate 5,755 downwards.
ACCGTCCGCGCCCTGCGTGCGCAGGTCAAGGCGCGGCCGGAGGATGTGGACCTGGCCGCACGGCTCCAGCTCGCGCACTTCGAGCGCACCCGTACGCGGCGATGGCGGTTCGGTGCCGCCGCCGTCGGCGTCGCATCCGCCGCGATCGGCATCGCCCTGGCCGATCCGGTGCTCCAGACCGGGATCGCGGCGGCCGTCGTCACCCCGCTCGCCTACCTGGGCAGGGGCAGGGACGCCCAGTTCCTGGATCAGGGGGCGCCGCCGCTGCGGGTGGACATGTCCGCGCAGCAGCTCAACGACGCGCTTCGCGCGGCCGGTCTCCTGAAAAGCGGCCGGGCCGGCGAGGACGAGAAGGACTGGCCTCGGGTTTCTTGCTCGATGGGCCCGGTCCGTGACGGCCGTGGCTGGGCAGTGATCTTCGACCTCCCCCGGGGCGGCGGCAAAACCGCCTCCGACGTGCTCGCCAAGCGGGAGGTCATCGCGCAGGAACTCGGGGTCGATGAGATCCAGGTCATCATGTCCCGGGTCCGGGCGGCCAAGGGCGGCAACGCCGGCCGCGTCTCCATGTGGGTCGCGGACGATGACCCGTACCTGGGCACGCCGAACCCCTCTCCGCTCGCGTCGGCGGAGACATTCTCGATCTGGGAGCCGATCCCGTTCGGTCAGGACGCCCGCGGTAACCGCATCGCGGTCCCGGTGATGTGGCAGTCGATGTTCTTCGGCGGGCTTCCCCGCCGGGGCAAGACCTTCACCCAGCGGCTGATGACGGCGGCCGGACTGCTCGACGCCTACGTGCGGCACTACGTCGCGGACGGCAAGGGCGGGGCGGACTGGATGCCCATGCGGGCCGTCGCCCACCGCCTGGTCATGGGTGCCGAGGACGACGCGGTCGAAGCCCTCAAGGCCATGCTCGCCGAACTGCTGGTGGAGATGGAACGGCGGTTCGCGATCCTGCGGGAGCTGCCCACCAGCATCTGCCCCGAGGGCAAGCTGACCCCCGAGATCGTGAAGCGGTACAACCTGCCGGTCATCTTCGTGACCATCGACGAACTGCAGGAGTACTTCACCGCGATGGAGCGCGAGGACCGCGAGCAGGTCATCAACGACCTGTGCCGGATCGCCCGACGCGGACCGGCCGCCGGGTTCGTCTCCAACTTCGCCTCCCAGCGCCCCGACGCCGAGTCCGTCCCGTCGAAGCTGCGGGAGATCATCACCCTGCGCTACTCGACACAGGTTGTAGACCGGACGTCATCCGACATGGTGCTGGGCAAGGGCAAGGCCGCCCAGGGCGCCGACGCCTCCGTGCTGTCCGAGGAGCACAAGGGTGTCGGTGTGCTGGTGACCGGTCCGGCGTCGTACGTGACCGTGCGGGCCGACTACCTCGACGGGCCCGGCTTCGCCCAGCTCTGCGCCAAGGGCCGCGCCCTGCGCGAGGCGGCCGGACAGCTCAGCGGCGACGCGGCCGGAGACGTCACGGCGGCCGCCGACGCGGCCGGGCTCAAGCTCGCCCCGATCCTCTCCGACGCTCTCGAAGTCATGCGGCACTCGCCCCGCATGTTCACCACCGACCTCCTCGCCGGGCTCGTGAACATCGATGAGGACACCTACGGCGACTTCAACGCCGAACGCCTCGCCTCCGAACTCGAAGCGGCCGGCGTGAAGCGCACCAGCAAGCAGGTGAAGATCAGCGGTACCAACGCCGCCGGGTACCAGCGCCGCGACATCGAAGCAGCCGTCCCCGCAGAGATCCTTCTCGCCCAGGGGTAGAGGGGACCCCACTACCCGACCCCCTCCCCGGCGCCCCTCTTCGGGCCCTTCCCGGCGCTTGCGGGAGGGGCCCGGAGTAGTGGGGGCCCATTACCCCGGTAGCGGGGGAGGTAAGGGCCTGTGACCTGCAAGGTAAGGCAGGTAGAGGGGGCGCGGGCACCCCCGCCCGCACCCCTCCACAGGCCCGTTTCAGCACCAAGGGCGGCCCCCGTCTCGCCAAAGCCGGGGCCGCCCTCATCCAGCACACAACAGAACTGGAGACACCCAGCATGACCCAACCCACCCCCATCCGGCGAGCCCCCCGCCGCCGTCCCCGGCTCCTGGACCTCTCCTGCTGCCAGGGCGGCGCCTCCATGGGCTACCAGCGCGCCGGATTTGATGTGACCGGTGTCGACCTCGCTCCGCAGCCGCGCTACCCGTTCGAGTTCGTTCAGGGCGACGCGATCGCGTTCGTCCGCGAGCACGGGGGCGAGTTCGACTCCATCCACGCCTCCCCGCCGTGCCAGCGCTACAGCCGTGCGCAGAAGATCCAGCACCGCGACCACCCCGACCTCATCGCCCCCACCCGGACCGCCCTCGAAGCCACCGGGCGGCCGTGGGTGATCGCAAACGTGGAAGAGGCCGCGCCGGAACTGCGTGACCCGGTGACCTTGTGCGCGGCGGCGTTCGGGATGCGGACCTACCGCCACCGCCTCTTCGAGACCGGCGGCGGCTTCACCCTCCCCCAGCCGTACCACCCCGAACACCTCGCCCCGCTGACCAAGATGGGCCGCCCCCGGGCCGCCGGGCACTTCGCGCACTACGTCGGCAACTTCTCCGGCGTCGCCGACGCCCGCGCCGACATGCGGGTGCCGTGGATGAACCGCGACGGCATCCGCGAGTGCATCCCCCCGGCCTACACCCACTGGATCGGCACCCACGCCCGCTACAGCCTGAGCGCCATGGCGGTGGCCGCATGAACGCCCACCTGACCACCGCCCTGAACCTCGCCGCACGCGGCGTGCCGGTGCTGCCCCTGCGGGCGGGGAAGGTCCCGTTCGGGAACTGCCCCGCCTGCCGGAACAACTCCTGCGGCGGCCGGCCGAACATGAAGACCCCCGGCCCCTGCACTTGCCCCCGCCCCTGCCACGCCTGGGCCGCCGCCACCACCGACCCCGACACCCTGACCGGGCCCGGATGGGCATCGGCGTGGCGGCAGGCCGGTGCCGTGGCTTACCACCCCGGCGGCACCGGCCTGACCGTCGTCGACCTCGACAACGCTGACGCCATCGCCTGGGCCCGCCGGGAGCTTCCGGCCACCCGCACCGTGCCGACGACGCGGGGCGAGCACTGGACCTACCGGGGCGCCATGCCGTCCGTGAACGGCGTGCGGCCCGGCGTCGACATCAAGTCCACGATGTCCTACGCCCGCTGGCTGGGCCCCGGCACCGGCACCATGGCCACCCTGCCCGACGCGGTGCGGGCCCTGGCCGTCGCGAAGCCGTCGCCGGTCCGTCCCGTCACCGCGTCCGTGCCGGCCGGTGGCGGGGCGTGCTGTCACCGCACGCCCGTCTTCCTGGAGCGCGGTATTGCGATGGCTGAGCAGCGCATCACCACCGCCACGACCGCCGTGCACGCGACCGTGTACCGCACCTTCCTCGCTGTGCTGTCCAGGCACGGCCGGTGCGGCTGCCTGACCGACGCCCATGCCGCGCGGTTGTTCACTGCCGCGCAGGCCAAGGGCGAGTCCGCCCGGCACTGCGCGGACGCGTGGGTCAACGCACGCACAGCACTGGGGATGTGAGTCATGTCCGAGGACGAGAAGAACCCCGCGCGCGAAGTCATCACCAAGTACGCGCAGTCCCACTTCCGGTACTTCCGCACCGCCGACGGCACCGTCTACGCCCAGCGCAACGGCCACCCCGTCGCCCGCCCCATCCGCTCTCAGGGCACCACCGGGAGCCACCGGCAGGAACTCATGGTCGGCATGTTCAAGGACGGGGCCGGCGTCTTCAACGGCACCGCCCTCAAGGAGGCACTCGACTTGATCGAAGCACTCGCGCTCACCGAGACCACCCAGGCCGTGCACATCCGCGTCGCCCCCGGCTTCGACGGGGCAACGTGGCTGGACCTGGGCCATGCCGACGGACAGTCCGTCCGCATCCACCCCACCGGCTGGGACATCACCGTCCCCGACCCGCGCGAGGTGTCCTGGCGGCGCACCCAGCTCACCGGGGAACTGCCCCTGCCGGCCAAGGACACCGACGGCAAGGGCATCGACCTCCTGCTCAGGTTGTGCAACTTCGCCACCGCGGAAACCGAGTGCCTGGCCATCGCCTGGCTCATCGGCTGCCTGGGCCCGTCCGTCCCGGTCCCGGCCCCGTTCCTGACCGGACCGCAGGGGGCGGGGAAGTCGACCGGCGGGCGGATGCTCGTACGCATCGTGGAAGGGATGAGCGGGGACCTGCGCCGGGCCCCGAAGGATGAGGAGAACCTGATCGCCGCCGTCGCGGCGGGATGGGTGACGGCCCTGGACAACCTGTCCCACATGACGCCGGACCTGTCCGACGCCATGTGCTGCATCGTCACCGGCGCAGAGTCCGTGAAGCGGGCCCTGTTCACCGACGGCGACGTGCACCGGGCCCGCTACCGCCGCCCGCTGCTCCTGACCGGCATCGACGTCGGCGTCATCCGCCCCGACCTCGCAGAACGCCTCCTGCCCCTGCGGCTGGAACGCCCCCGCGTCCGGCGCACGGAAGCCGAACTCTGGGGCGAGTTCGAAGAGGCCCTGCCGGTCATCCTCGGCTCGCTCCTGGACCTGACGGTGAGGGTCCGGGCGGCTGAGGCGGAGACGCCGACCGATCTGCGGATGGCGGACTTCGCGCACCTGTGCGCACAGCTCGACTCCGCCACCGGCCTCGGAGCGCTCGCCGCGTACCGGGCGAGCCTGGACGACCTGAACGACGACGTGATCGAAGGGGACCTCCTCGCTCAGACCGTCCTCAAGCACGCCGAGGACATCGCCCCCGGCAGTGAGCAGCGGATGACGTCCACCGAGTGGCTGCACCACCTCAGCCGCCTCTACAGCGGCGACGAACTCCGCCCGCTGCCCAAGGGCTGGCCGACCACCGGCAAGGTGCTCTCCGACCGGCTCAAGCGCCTTCAGCCCACCCTCGCCGCCCGGGGCGTCCTCATCGACTCCGGCCGCACCCGCGAGGGCCGCTACCTCGAAATGGCCCGCCCGGCCGCCGCACCGCCCGAGTACGAGCAGCCGGAGATGCACTGACCCGTACCGCCGCTTCGCTGGACAAGCAAGAAGAGCACGCCCGCGCGGGTGCTCTTCTTGCTGTTCGGCGGAAAGCCGCCCAAAGGTCGCGCCGCGAAGCGGCCCCTCATTCACGCCCTGAGAGCTCCCACACCACTACAGAACCCCTTCCCTTTTTCCTAAGTAGGGAAGCTCTGCGTCACAGCGTCACACGGACGGCAAAAACACCCCCTGGCCTGCGGCTAAGGGCGTGACGCAGACGGCAAAGCTCTGCGTCATCCTGCGTCACCTGCGTCACGCCGTGACGCACCCCGTGACGCACCGATGACGCACGCCCACACACCCGCGTCACACAAAACCGCAGGTCAGCGCCCCGCGTGACGCTCGTGACGCTGTGACGCAGAAATCCGCACCTAGGACAGGCACAGCCGCCCCTTCCCCAAGGAGTCGCACCGTGGCCCCGAAACGTGCCCCCGAGACCGACCCGCAGACCACCCTGCGCGCCGGCCTCCCAGACCGCTACCTCACCCCCGACGACCTGAGGCAGATGTTCGGCCTGCCGAGCGTCGAAACGGTCTACGCCTGGCGCAAGACCGGCGTAGGGCCGCCCGCCATCCGCATCGGCAAGTACCTGCGCTACGACCCCGCCGCAGTCCGCACCTGGGTCGAGAGCAACACCGCAGCCGTCGCCTGACACCCACCAACCAGCAGGGGCACGACCACCCGGTCGTGCCCCTGCCCCAT
>NZ_JBMNDO010000128.1:0-22803 GCF_052542855.1 Streptomyces sp. SAS_281 | reverse complement strand
GTGACCGCTCGCCCCTCTCCCGTACGCCGGTATGCCCGTACGTCTCAGTCGCCGTCCGGGTCCGCGCGCTCCAGGGCCGGGCGGCGCGGGGCGGCCGACTCGGTCAGCAGGTAGTCGGCGGCGGCCGTGTCCGTGACCAGGCTGGTGACCAGGCCGGACCGCAGCACCGCGCCGATCGCGGCGGCCTTGCGCTGCCCGCCCGCGATCGCCACCACCTCGGGGATCCGGCGCAGCCGGTCCGCCTCGACGGTGATGCACCGCTCGCCGAGGTCCCGGCCGACCCGGCGGCCCTCCGCGTCGAAGAGGTGGGCCGACATCTCGGCGGCGACCCCGAGCGAGGCGTAGTGCCGGCGCTCCTCGTCGGACAGCATGTCGTGCACGGTCGAGATCCCGGGCTCCCAGGAACCGATGGAGACGGCCGCGACCGTCACCTTGTCGAAGTACTCGAAGGCGCGGGCGATCCCCGTCTGGTGGCGCAGCGCGGCGGCCGTCGCCGGGTCCGGCAGCAGCATCGGCGCGTAGATCGGATGCGCCTCCCCGCCGGAGACCTGGGCGGCACGCCGCACCGCCTCCACCGAACCGCGCTCGGCGGTGCCCGCGTCGTACACCCCGGTGAGCTGCACGACCGTGCACGGGGGCAGCCGGTCCAGGGCGGCGGCCATGTGGATGGTGGAGCGGCCCCAGGCGAGCCCCAGCACATCGCCCTCGTTCACCAGTTCGCCGAGCAGGTCGGCCGCGACCTCGCCCAGGTTCTCCGGGTCGGCCGCGTCGTCCTGCTCCTCCGCCGGGGACTCCACGACGACCGCGTGCCGCAGCCCGTAGCGGGCCCGGAGCGCGTCGGAGCGCTCGGCGTCCAGCTCGGCCGGGACCCGGATCTCGATGCGTACGAGGTCGCGCTCCAGGGCGGTCTCCAGCACCCGGGCGACCTTGAAGCGGCTGACGCCGAACTCCTCGGCGATCTGGATCTTGGACTTGCCCTCGAGGTAGAAGCGGCGGGCCATGGCCGCCGCCTGCACCAGCTCCGCGGGCCCCATCCGCAGGGCGGACCGGCCCGCCGACATTGCAGACACCGCGTTCTCCTCACTGCTGTTCACGCTCTTGATACGCCGTTCATCCTGTCAGATACGGCGATCCCTGACCGGTCCCGTCGGAACCCGTTCATCTGCCCTTGGCCCGGGGGACGCCCGCTCCCCCGGCCGCCCCGGCTTCAGTGCGCGCAGCCCCAGCCGGCCGCGCCGATGGCCCCGTCGGCCTTGGCACGCAGCGCACGCACCGCGGCGGCCGGGTCCGCTGCCCCGTACACCGCCGAGCCGGCGACGAAGACGTCGGCGCCCGCCTCGGCGCACCGCTCGATGGTGGACTCGGAGACGCCGCCGTCGACCTGGAGCCACAGATCGAGGCCGTGCTTGGAGATCAGCTCACGGGTGCGGCGGATCTTCGGCAGCATGATGTCCAGGAACGCCTGGCCGCCGAAGCCCGGCTCCACGGTCATGATCAGCAGCATGTCGAGCTCGGGGAGCAGGTCCTCGTACGGCTCGATGGGCGTCGCCGGCTTGAGCGCCATGGAGGCGCGGGCGCCCTTGGCGCGGATCTCCCGGGCCAGCCGCACGGGGGCGGCGGCGGCCTCGGCGTGGAAGGTGACCGACCCGGCCCCCGCCTCGACGTACTGGGGTGCCCAGCGGTCCGCGTCCTCGATCATCAGGTGGCAGTCCAGCGGCGTGTCCGTGGCCCTGCTGAGCGATTCCACGATCGGAACGCCGAGGGTCAGATTGGGCACGAAGTGGTTGTCCATGACATCGACGTGGAGCCAGTCGGCGCCTTCGACGGCCTTGGCCTCATCGGCGAGGCGCGCGAAATCGGCGGAGAGAATACTCGGGTTGATCTGGGCCATGGGCCAAGCCTCCCATGTTCTGCGTCACTTCCCGGCCTCGGTGCGCTCCAAAGGCTCACGGGATCATTACGGTTCGCGCATTCCCGGCGTTTCACCCCGGCACGGGGCCCTTGATCAGCCGGTACGGCGGAGCAGCGCGAGATACATCGCGTCGGTGCCGTGCAGATGCGGCCAGAGCTGGACGTCGGGCCCGTCGCCCAGCGCGGGCACGCCAGGCAGCAGCGGACGGGCGTCGATCCACTCCGCCTCGACGGGGTCCCCGCCGCGCCCCTTGAGCACGTCCTCCACGACGACCCGGGTCTCGGCGAGGTGCGGCGAGCAGGTCGCGTACCCGACGACGCCGCCGACGCGTACGGCCTTCAGCGCCTCGCGCAGCAGCCCGCGCTGGAGGGGGGCGAAGCCTTCCAGGTCCTCCTTGCGGCGGCGCCAGCGGGCCTCGGGGCGGCGGCGGAGCGCGCCGAGCCCGGAGCAGGGCACGTCCATCAGGACCCGGTCGAAGCTGCCGGGGCGCCACGGCGGGCGGGTGCCGTCGGCGGTGATCACCTGGTACGGGCCGGGGTTGCCGGCCAGCGCGCGCTCCACGAGGCGGGCGCGGTGCGGCTGCTTCTCGGCGGCCAGCAGGGCGGCGCCGCGGTCCGCCGCGAGGGCGGCGAGCAGGGCGGCCTTGCCACCGGGGCCCGCGCAGCCGTCGAGCCAGCGGGCGTCGGAGCCCTCCACCGGGGCGGCGGCCAGGGCGGCGGCGACGAGCTGACTGCCCTCGTCCTGCACCCCGGCCCGGCCCTCGCGCACGGCGGTCAGGGCGCCGGGCTCGCCGCCCTCGGCCATCCGCACGGCGTAGGGCGACCAGCGGCCGGGCAGCGCGTTGTCCTCGCCCAGCTCCTCGGTGAGCTCGGCGGTGGTGGAGCGGCCGGGGCGGGCGACGAGGGTGACCTCGGGGCGCTCGTTGTCCGCGTCGAGCAGGTCCTCGATCCCGGCGCGGCCGCCGCCGAGGGCGTCCCAGAGCGCGGAGACGACCCAGCGCGGGTGGGAGTGGACGACCGCGAGGTGGTCCTCGGCGTCGTCCTCGTAGGCCGGGGCCACCTTCGCGACCCAGCCGTCGAGGTCGTCGGCGGACACCTTGCGCAGGACGGCGTTGACGAACTTGGCACGCCCCTCCCCCAGCACCACCCGGGCCAGCTCCACGCTGGCGGAGACCGCCGCGTGGGTCGGGATGCGGGTGCCGAGGAGCTGGTGCACGCCCATGTTCAGCACGTCCAGGACCGGCGGGTCCACCTCGCGCAGCGGACGGTCGATGCACGCGGCGACGATCGCGTCGTACGTCCCCTGGCGGCGCAGCGTGCCGTAGACCAGCTCGGTCGCCAGGGCGGCGTCGCGGTGGTCGAAGTCGCCCTTGGCCCTGGCCTTCTTCAGCAGCGGGGGCAGGACGAGGTTCGCGTACGCGTCGCGCTCGTCGACGGCCCGCAGGGCCTCGAAGGCGAGGAAGCGCACCGGGTCCTTCTTGGGGCGGCGGTGGGGTTTGGCGGGACGGCGACGCGGCTGGTCGTTCACGTGAAAGGTGCTCCGCTGAAGATCGAGAGGACGAACCCTCCCAGCCTACGTCCCCGCCCCGGGGGTCTCAGCTCCCGACCAGCTCGCCGGGGACGATGCGCACCCCGCGCGCCCAGTCGGCGGCGCGCATCGGCTTCTTGCCCTGCGGCTGCACCCACAGCAGCTCCACCGCGTGCGACCCGGTGCCGACGAACACGTTGTTCTTGCCGGCCGACAGCTCACCGGGCGCCAGCTCGGACCGGTCGACGGCGGGGGTGGCCTGGACGAGCTTCAGGCGCTCGCCCCGGAACAGCGTCCAGGCGCCGGGGGCGGGGGTGCAGGCGCGGATGACCCGGTCGACTCGCAGGGCGGGCGCGGACCACTGGACCTGGGCGTCCTCGACGGTGATCTTCGGCGCGAGGGTGACCCCGTCCGCGGGCTGCTCCACGGCGTGCAGGGTGCCGTCCTCGATGCCGTCCATGGTCGCGGCGAGCAGCCCGGACCCGGCGAACGCCAGCCGGGTCAGCAGATCGCCGCTGGTGTCGGTCGGGCGGACCTCCTCGGTCAGCACGCCGTAGACGGGCCCGGAGTCGAGCCCCTCCTCGATGAGGAAGGTGGACGCCCCCGTCACCTCGTCGCCGGACATCACCGCGTGCTGCACCGGGGCCGCGCCGCGCCAGGCGGGCAGCAGCGAGAAGTGCAGGTTGACCCAGCCCTTCGCCGGGATGTCGAGCGCCGCCTTGGGCAGCAGCGCGCCGTACGCGACGACCGGGCAGCAGTCCGGCGCGATCTCCCGCAGCCGCGCGAGGAAGTCCTCGTCCCGGGGCCTGGCGGGCTTCAGCACCTCGATCCCGGCCTCCTCGGCGCGCTCGGCGACCGGGCTGGCCACCAGCCGCCGGCCACGCCCCGCGGGGGCGTCGGGCCGGGTGACGACGGCGGCCACCTCGTGCCGGCCGGAGGCGATCAGGGCGTCGAGTGCGGGGACGGCTACCTCGGGGGTGCCTGCGAAGACGAGCTTCATGGGTGGCTGACTGCCTCTCAGGCCGGACTCTCAGGCCGAAACGTTACGGTGACGAGCAACGCACAAGTCTATGGGGCGGCGGGCCGGGGGGCGTACGCGCGCTCGTGCGCCCCTCGCAGGGGTGCATACGCCCCCTGAGCGTGACCAGATCCCCGGGTGCGGCGTTGGTCAAGAGAGATTGACCGAAGCGAGCCGCCCTGGTGCGGCCCGATCCCTTTCAACGCCGGTTCGAGAGGCTTCTTCATGGCCGACCACGCAACCCACGACGCCCAAGCGCGGGCCAGCCTGCATCTCCTGGTGCGGGACATCGAGCGGGTCCGGCGGCAGGTGGACGCACTGCGCACGCTCACCGCTCAGCTGGGCAACGTCTACCGTCCGCGCCGCACCGGCCCGTCCGCGGGCTTCGTCGTCTACGGCAGGGCCCCGGCCCCGACGGTGAGACTGGCCCAGGAACTGCGGGACAGCGTCGAGACCCTGGTCACGGCGGCCGTGGACTTCGACCGCTCACTGGGCTTCTCCTGGGACGCGGTGGGCTCCGCCCTCGGGGTCACCAAGCAGGCCGTCCACCGCCGCTACGGATCACGGCGCACGACCCCGCAGCCCACGGCTCCCGAAGCCGCGGAGGTGGTCGTCCCGCAACGCACCCCCGCGGTCCCCGCCGCCCGCGCCCCGCAAGCCGCGACGGACCGCCCCAACCCGTTCCCGGGCCCCCGCAACGGCTGACCCGAGGATGAGTGGGCCGCCCCCGCGCACACGCGAGGGGGCGGCCCGCTCACGCACCGACCGCGCCCGTGCGAAACCAAGCACGCGGCGCCGTCAAGCCCGTCCGGCGCTTGAGGACACACCCGTAACCGAGACGCGTCCGCGCCCCACGCACGAAGTCCAGCCCGTCCGGCGTCTGAGGACACGGCCCAACCCGAGACGCGCCCCCAACGCCCACCGCACGAACCCAGCCCGTCCGGCGTCTGAGGACACGAGCTCAGCCGATGTCCACCGGATCCACCCGGACCCGCACCGCACCCCCACCACGCGCCACGCGCGCGGCGCGCAACGCCGCGGCCAACGCCGCCCCGCTCCCGGGCGGCACCCGCACCAACGCCCGCTCCCAGACCTCCCCCGCCGGCGCCTCGAACGCCCGCCGGGGCCGCCCCGGCACCGCGGCCGGCACCGGCACCGGCCCCAGCACCTCCGCGTCCGAAGGCAGCCGCGCCCCGGCGAGGAACGCGGCCAACGCCTCCGGCTCCCCCGTCACCGACGCCATCCGGGACACCGGCGGGAAGCCCAGCTCGGCCCGCTCCGCCAGCTCCCGCCTGGCATGGCCGACCGGGTCCCAGCGGACCAGCGCCTGCACGGGGCGCAGCGTCGGCTCGGCGACGACGACCACCGTGCCGCCCTCGGGCCGCCCCCGGACCAGCGCGGCGGCGGCCGTCCACCGGCGCAGCGCCTCCTCACCGGCGCGCAGGTCGGGCCGGCCGACCATCGCCCAGCCGTCGAGCAGGAGCGCCGCCGCGTACCCGCCCTCGGCGACCGGCTCGGCACCCGGTGTGCTGACGACCAGCGCGGCCTGGTCCGGCACCGAGTCGAGGATGTGGTCGCGTCCGGACGTCCGGACCGGTACCGCCGGGAACGCCCGGCCCAGCTCCTCCGCCGTGCGCCGGGCCCCCACGATCTGGGCGCGCAGCCGCCGTCCGCCGCAGGCCACGCAGTGCCAGGACGTCTCGGCCCGCCCGCACCACGCGCAGTTCAGGTCCTGCTGGTCCGGCGCCTCCAGCGGTCCCGCGCACTGCCGGCACCTGGCGGGCTCCCGGCAGCGCTCGCAGGCGAGCCGGGGGGCGTAACCCCGGCGGGGCACCTGGACCAGCACCGGACCGGTGCGCAGCCCGTCCCGGACGGTCTGCCAGGCGAGGCTGGGCAGCCGGGCGGCCCGGGCGGCCCCGTCCCGGGCGAGCTCGCCGTCGCCCACGGTGCGGATGACGGGTGCCGCCGCCCGCACCTGGTCCCGGTCGGCGCGCAGCGGCAGCGCCCACCCGCTCTCCACGAGCTGCGCGGCCTCCACGGTGCAGCTGACGGAGCCGAGCAGGAAGGCGCACCGGCCGTGGGTGGCCCGTAGCTCCAGGACCTCCCGGACGTGCGGGAAGGGGGCGCGGTCGTCGCTGTGGCTGGAGTCCCCGTCGTCCCAGACGACGACGAGCCCGAGGTCGGCGACGGGCGCGAACATCGCCGCTCTGGTCCCCACCACCGCCCGGACGGAGCCGCGCCGCACGGAAAGCCATTCCCGGTAGCGCTTCCCGGGCCCGGAACCGGCGGTGAGCAGCGCGTGCCGCCCCTCGCCGAGGACGGCGGTGAGCGCGGCGTCGACCCGGGCGGCGGTCCGCCCGTCGGGGACGACGACGAGGGCGCCGCGCCCGGCGGACAGGGCCGCCGCGACCGCCGTGGCGATCTCGGCCGGCCAGTGCGGTCCTGGCAGCGCGGTCCACACGGCCCGGGGCGCGCCCCCGCCGGCCAGCGCGGAGAGGAACGCGGGCCCCTGCGCGTACCGCTCCCAGCTCCCGGGGGCGGGGGGCGCGGGGGCGGGCAGGGGCGCGGGCGACGGCTTGGCCTCGGCCTGCGCGTTGCGCGGGGGGACGGCGAGCTGGAGGACGTCGGCGAGGCTGCCCGCGTACCGGTCGGCGACGGCGCGGGCGAGGGCGAGGAGGCCGGGGCCGAGAACCGGCTCGGGCGAGACGACGGAGGCGAGCGCGGCGAGCGCCCCGTTGTAATCGGACTCGGCCAGCCGCTCGACGAGGAAGCCGTCCACGAGACCGCCGCCCTCGCGCCGGCCGCCGCGCACATGGCGGCCCCCGGCACCGAAGCGGACCCGGACGCGCACCCCGGGCTGTGCGTCGGCGTCCAGCTCCTCGGGGACGGCGTAGTCGAAGTACTGGTCGAGGTGGAGCGCGCCCTTGTTGACGAGGACGCGGGCGACGGGCAGCTCCTTGGCGAGGGCGGCGCCGCGCCAGGTGCGCGGTTTGGCGCGCGGCACATCGGCCCGGCGGACGGCCTCCCGGATCAGCGCAAGCTGTTCCGGTGCCCCGGCCCCGGGCTCGTCGGACCGCTCGTTCTCGCTGCTCACAGCTCCATCCCTACCAGACGCCTCGGACAACGGCCCCGGCCCGCCGCGTGCCCCCCGGCCGTGAAACGCCGGAGCCCGGACACCGTGACGGCGTCCGGGCTCCGGCGGAAGGCCGGCAGTGCGCGGTGCTTACAGACCGGCGGCGGCGCGCAGCGCGTCCACCCGGTCCGTGCGCTCCCACGTGAAGTCGGGCAGCTCGCGGCCGAAGTGGCCGTACGCGGCGGTCTGGGCGTAGATCGGGCGCAGCAGGTCGAGGTCGCGGATGATCGCGGCCGGGCGGAGGTCGAAGACCTCGCCGATGGCGTGCTCGATCTTCTCGGTGTCGACCGCGGCGGTGCCGAAGGTCTCCACGAAGAGGCCCACCGGCTCGGCCTTGCCGATCGCGTACGCGACCTGGACCTCGCAGCGGGCGGCGAGGCCGGCCGCGACGACGTTCTTGGCGACCCAGCGCATGGCGTACGCGGCCGAGCGGTCCACCTTCGACGGGTCCTTGCCGGAGAAGGCGCCGCCGCCGTGGCGGGCCATGCCCCCGTAGGTGTCGATGATGATCTTGCGACCGGTCAGACCGGCGTCACCCATCGGGCCGCCGATCTCGAAGCGCCCGGTCGGGTTGACCAGGAGGCGGTAGCCCTCGGTGTCGAGCTTGATGCCGTCCTCGATGAGCTGGTTCAGCACGTGCTCGACGACGAACTCGCGGATGTCGGGCGCGAGCAGCGAGTCGAGGTCGATGTCGCTGGCGTGCTGCGAGGAGACGACGACGGTGTCGAGGCGGACGGCCTTGTCGCCGTCGTACTCGATGGTGACCTGGGTCTTGCCGTCGGGGCGCAGGTACGGGATGGTCCCGTTCTTGCGGACCTCGGACAGGCGGCGCGAGAGCCGGTGCGCGAGGTAGATCGGCAGCGGCATGAGCTCGGGGGTCTCGTCGCAGGCGTAGCCGAACATCAGGCCCTGGTCGCCGGCGCCCTGCTTGTCGAGCTCGTCCTCGTCGCCCTCGACCCGCTTCTCGTAGGCCGTGTCGACGCCCTGGGCGATGTCCGGGGACTGGGCACCGATGGACACCGAGACGCCGCAGGAGGCGCCGTCGAAGCCCTTCTTCGAGGAGTCGTAGCCGATCTCCAGGACCTTGTTGCGGACCAGCGTCGGAATGTCGGCGTACGCCTTGGTCGTGACCTCACCCGCGACGTGCACGAGACCGGTGGTGATCAGGGTTTCGACGGCGACGCGGGAGGACGGGTCCTCGCGCAGCAGCGCGTCGAGAATGGTGTCGCTGATCTGGTCGGCGATCTTGTCGGGGTGGCCCTCGGTCACGGACTCCGAGGTGAAGAGACGGCGGGACACATCGCTCCCTGGGGTTGCAGCGGCTGCTGGCTGATCATTGGCCGGACCGTCCGGGAGCTGCGCCCGGCATGGTCCAGCGTGCAGTTTATCGGTCGGCTCCCGCCGTCGGACAACGTGTCTCGCCCTTTGGCCGTCCTGTGACGTGTTCCACCAGGGCCGGAACACCCCGGAAGCCTGCTGCCGCAAGGCCCCGGACCGTGTCTGAGCGGCGCTGCCCGCCCCGGCGTGTCACCGGAAATTCATCCGAGGCGGGCCGCGACGAGGTCCCACACCGTGTCGGCCAGGGCCTCCTTGGGCCCGTAGGGCACGGGGGTCTCGGTGCCGTCGGCGCCGAGCACCACGGCCTCGTTCTCCTCGGCGCCGAAGGTCTTGCGCTCCCCGACCTCGTTGACCACCAGCAGGTCGCAGCCCTTGCGGCGCAGTTTCTCGCGGCCGTTGGCCAGGACGTCGTCGGTCTCGGCGGCGAATCCGACGACGATCTGCCCGGGCGTGGCGCGCTCGGCGGAGACCTCGGCGAGGATGTCCGGGTTGCGGACGAGCGTGATGGGCGCGGGCTCCTGGCCGTCCTTCTTCTTGATCTTCCCGGTGGCGTACTCGGCGGGCCGGAAGTCCGCGACGGCGGCGGCCATGACCACGACGTCGGCGTCCCGGGCCGCCTTCAGCACGGCCTCGCGCAGCTGCGTCGCGGTGCCGGCGCGGACGACGTCCGCGCCGGACGGGTCGGGCAGCCCGGTGTTGGCCTCGACGAGGGTCACCCGGGCGCCGCGCGCGACGGCGGTGCGGGCGAGCGCGTAGCCCTGTTTGCCGGACGAGCGGTTGCCCAGGTAGCGGACCGGGTCGAGGGGTTCCCTCGTGCCGCCGGCGCTGATCACCACGTGCCGGCCCGCGAGGTCGGGGGCGGCCGCGCCCCGGGCGAGGACCCGGCGGCAGACCTCGTAGATCTCGCCCGGGTCGGGGAGCCGGCCCTTGCCGGTGTCGACGCCGGTGAGGCGGCCGACGGCGGGCTCGATGACGACGGCGCCCCGGCGGCGCAGCGTCGCGACGTTCTCCCGGGTGGCGGGGTGCTCCCACATCTCGGTGTGCATGGCCGGGGCGAAGACGACCGGGCAGCGGGCGGTGAGCAGGGTGTTGGTGAGCAGGTCGTCGGCGAGGCCGTGGGCGGCCTTGGCCAGCATGTCGGCGGTGGCGGGGGCGACGACGACGAGGTCGGCGTGCTGCCCGATCCGGACGTGGGGCACCTCGTGGACGTCGTTCCACACCTCGGTGGAGACGGGGTGGCCGGAGAGCGCGGACCAGGTCGCGGCGCCGACGAAGTTCAGGGCGGACGCGGTGGGGACGACCCGTACGTCGTGGCCGGACTCGGTCAGCCGGCGCAGCAGCTCGCACGCCTTGTACGCGGCGATGCCGCCGCTGACCCCCAGAACGACCTTCGGCTTGTCCACTGCGTCTCCCCGCACTCGGTTACGCACCCTGCGTACGTACGTCTCCATGCTGCCTCACGGGCGCGGGCGCCGACCGGTCGGCCCGGACAACACCTCGGGCCCGGCGGATGATCCGCCGGGCCCGGGATGAAAACGCGTCGTCGCCGCTTACTGCGCGGGGCCCTCGATGGCCTCGGACGTGAGCAGGCCCGCGTTGATCTCGCGGAGTGCGATCGAGAGCGGCTTCTCGTGCACGTGGGTGTCGACGAGCGGACCGACGTACTCGAGGAGGCCCTCACCGAGCTGCGAGTAGTACGCGTTGATCTGGCGCGCGCGCTTGGCGGCGTAGATCACGAGGCTGTACTTCGAGTCGGTTGCTTCGAGGAGCTCATCAATCGGCGGGTTGATGATGCCCTCGGGCGTGGTGATGGAAGAGGACACGCTCTGCCTTCCGAAGGGGATGAAGATCAAAGAATTCTTTGACAGTCAGGGGCCTTGGTGCCGGGCCCCGCTGCCGGTGGTTCACTCGCCGGCGGCGCGGTGGCCGGAAGCCTCCAGCATCAAGGCTAGCAGCTCACGTGCCACGTCCTCGACGGAGGTGTTGACGAGCGTCGTGTCGAACTCCGCTTCGGCGGCCAGTTCCACCTTGGCGGCGCCGAGCCGGCGTTCGATCACCTCGGGTGCCTCGGTCCCCCGGCCGGTGAGCCGGCGGACCAGCTCCTCCCAGCTCGGCGGGGCGAGGAAGACCAGCTGGGCGTCGGCCATGGACTGGCGGACCAGCCGGGCGCCCTGGAGGTCGATCTCCAGGAGCACCGGCTCTCCCGCCTCCAGCCGCTCCTGCACGGCGCGGCGCGGCGTGCCGTAGCGGTTGCCGGCGAACTCGGCCCACTCCAGCAGCTCGCCGTTGGCGATCAGCTTGTCGAACTCCTCGTCGTCCACGAAGAAGTAGTGGACGCCGTTGCGTTCGCCGGGGCGGGGCTTGCGGGTCGTCGCCGACACCGAGAGCCACACCTCGGGGTGGACCTTGCGCATATGCGCGACGACCGTGCTCTTGCCGACCCCCGAGGGGCCGGAGAGCACGGTCAGCCGCGGACGTACGTCCGGGGGTACGGGGGACGTCCCCCGGGATGTTGCAGCCATGGAGCGATTATCCAGGTTCTCAGGGGTGCCTGAGAACTCAGGCGGCGGTGCCGCCGAACTCACGCTCCAGGGATGCGATCTGGTTGGAGCCAAGACCCCGCACACGACGGCTCTCGGAAATGCCGAGCCGCTCCATGATCTGCTTGGCACGGACCTTGCCCACTCCGGGCAGGGACTCCAGCAGGGCGGAGACCTTCATCTTGCCGATGACGTCGTTCTCCTGGCCCGACTTGATGACCTCGTGGAGGGAGGCGCCGGAGTGCTTGAGTCGATTCTTGACCTCGGCCCGCTCCCGGCGAGCCGCGGCGGCCTTTTCGAGCGCGGCTGCGCGCTGTTCAGGGGTAAGGGGCGGAAGAGCCACGCCTACGTCACCTCGGATGTCGATCTGTCGGATACGGACCGGTGAGGCAGCGGGATCGCCCCTCACCTGGTGAGCCGCGAACACCCCGTGCGCGTCGGCTCTCGACGGAGACTAGCGGCCAAGGCCGCCGGAGTCAGCGAGAACAGACGAAAAGTCCTGGTCAGCCTCTGCCGACCAGGACTTTTCAGGCATAACCACCGAGTTTTTTCGTCAGGATTCCGTCAACACACGGTTACGTGGCAGGGTCAGCGGTCCGAGACGGCCGCGCGGACCTCGTCCGCGAACCGTTCGGCGGCCCCGCGCAGCCCCGCGATGTCCGGGCCGTGGCGCAGCACGCCCCGGCTGACGGTGGGCACCACGTTGCGCACCGCGTCGCCGAAGACGCCCGGCAGATCGGCCGGGGTCGCCCCCTGCGCGCCGATGCCCGGGGCGAGCAGCGGCCCGTTGATCTCGAGGTTGACGCCCACGTCGCCGAGCGTGGCGCCGACGACCGCCCCGACCGAGCCGAGCGGGGCGGCACCCGCGTTCTCGGCGGCCATGTGGTCGAGCATCAGCTGGGCCAGCGGACGGCCGTCGGCGGCCGTGGCGCGCTGCACCTCGGCACCCTCCGGGTTGGAGGTCAGCGCGAGGACGAAGACACCGGCCCCGGAGACCGCCGCCGCGTCGAGCGCGGGCCGCAGCGAGCCGAAGCCGAGGTACGGCGAGACCGTGACCGCGTCCGAGAACAGCGGCGAGTCCTTGTCCAGGTAGGTCGCCGCGTAGGCGCCCATGGTCGAGCCGATGTCACCGCGCTTGGCGTCCATCAGGACGAGCGCACCGGCCGCGCGGGCCTCCTCGACGGCCTTCTCCAGGACCGCGACGCCGCGCGAGCCGAAGCGCTCGAAGAACGCGGACTGCGGCTTGAGCACGGCGACCCGGTCGGCCAGCGCCTCGACGACGGTACGGGTGAACCGCTCCAGGCCCGCGATGTCGTCGCTCAGCCCCCAGGCGGTGAGCAGCGAGGCGTGCGGGTCGATGCCGACGCAGAGCGGGCCTCGCGTGTCCATGGCGTGGCGCAGCCGGGCGCCGAAGGGTTCCAGGGTCATTTCACTGCCTTCCGGGATTCCGCGCCGACGGCGTCGGCGAGCGTGGCGTACGGGGAGGCGGCCAGGCGCGCGGCCAGCCCCTTGTGGATCGCGCGGGCGTAGAACGGGCCCTCGTAGATGAAGGCGCTGTAGCCCTGGACGAGGGTGGCGCCGGCCAGGATGCGCTGCCAGGCGTCCTCGGCGTTCTCGACGCCGCCGACGCCCACCAGGGTGATCCGGTCCCCCACGCGCCGGTGAAGGCGGCTCAGGACCTCCAGGGAACGTTCCTTGAGGGGGGCGCCGGACAGGCCGCCGGTCTCCTCGACCAGGGCCGCCGCGGACTTCAGGCCCAGCCCGTCGCGGGCGATGGTGGTGTTGGTGGCGATGATGCCGTCCAGGCCCAGCTCGACGGCCAGATCGGCGACCGCGTCGACGTCCTCGTCCGCGAGGTCCGGGGCGATCTTGACGAGCAGCGGGACGCGGCGGTGGGTGACGGTGCGGTCGGCCGCCTCGCGCACGGCGGTGAGCAGCGGGCGCAGCGACTCGGTGGCCTGGAGGTTGCGCAGGCCGGGGGTGTTGGGCGAGGAGACGTTGACGACGAGGTAGTCCGCGTGGGCGGCCAGGCGCTCGGTGGACTTCACGTAGTCGGCCGCGGCGTCGGCCTCGGGGACGGCCTTGGTCTTGCCGATGTTGACGCCGACGGTGGTGCGGAAGACCGGGGTGCGGGCGGCGAGCCGGGCGGCGACGGCGGCGGAGCCCTCGTTGTTGAAGCCCATGCGGTTGATGAGCGCGCGGTCCGCCACCAGGCGGAACAGCCGCTTCTTCGGGTTTCCGGGCTGCGCCTCGCCGGTCACGGTACCGATCTCGACGTGGTCGAAGCCGAGCATCGCCATGCCGTCGATCGCCACGGCGTTCTTGTCGAAGCCCGCGGCGAGCCCGAAGGGCCCGTGCATCCGCAGGCCCAGGGCCTCGGTGCGCAGCGACGTGTACCGGGGGGCCAGGGCGGCGGCCAGGAAGGTGCGCAGCACGGGGACGCGGGCGGCGAGGCGGATCCAGCGGAAGGCCAGGTGGTGGGCGCGCTCGGGGTCCATGCGCTTGAAGACCAGCTGGAAGAAGAACTTGTACATCACGGTGTCCTCATGAAGAGGGGGACACCGTTTCCGGTGTCCCCCTTGTGGGCTGCCTGCCTAGTCGCGAGCCGCGGTCAGATGCTCCGCGTGTTCCTGGAGGGAACGGACGCCGACGTCTCCGTTGTTGAGGGCGTCGATGCCCTGGACGGCCGCGGCGAGCGCCTGGACCGTCGTCAGGCAGGGCACGGAGCGGGCGACGGCCGCGGTGCGGATCTCGTAGCCGTCGAGCCGGCCGCCGGTCCCGTACGGGGTGTTGACGATGAGGTCGACACCGCCCTCGTGGATCAGCTGGACGATGGTCGGCTCGCCGTTCGGGCCCTCGCCCTCGGACTGCTTGCGCACGACCGTGGCGTTGATGCCATTGCGCTTGAGGACCTCGGCGGTGCCGGAGGTGGCCAGCAGCTCGAAGCCGTGGGCGACCAGCTCGCGGGCCGGGAAGATCATCGAGCGCTTGTCGCGGTTGGCCACCGAGATGAACGCGCGGCCCTTGGTGGGCAGCGGTCCGTAGGCGCCGGCCTGCGACTTGGCGTACGCGGTGCCGAAGACCGAGTCGATGCCCATGACCTCGCCGGTGGAGCGCATCTCCGGGCCGAGGATGGTGTCGACGCCGCGGCCGTGGATGTCGCGGAAGCGCGACCACGGCATGACGGCCTCCTTGACGGAGATCGGCGCGTCCAGCGGCAGCGTGCCGCCGTCGCCGCTCCTGGGCAGCAGCCCCTCCTCGCGCAGCTCGGCCACGGTCGCCCCCAGCGAGATGCGGGCGGCGGCCTTGGCGAGCGGGACCGCGGTCGCCTTCGAGGTGAAGGGCACGGTCCGCGAGGCGCGCGGGTTGGCCTCCAGGACGTAGAGGATGTCGCCGGAGAGGGCGAACTGGATGTTGATCAGGCCGCGGACGCCGACGCCCTTGGCGATGGCCTCCGTGGAGGCGCGCAGCCGCTTGACGTCGTGGCCGCCGAGGGTGATCGGGGGGAGGGCGCAGGCGGAGTCGCCGGAGTGGATGCCGGCCTCCTCGATGTGCTCCATGACGCCGCCGAGGTAGAGCTCGGTGCCGTCGTAGAGGGCGTCGACGTCGATCTCGATGGCGTCGTCGAGGAAGCGGTCGACCAGGACCGGCCGGGTGGGGCTGATCTCGGTGGACTCGGCGATGTAGGCGGAGAGCCGGGTCTCGTCGTACACGATCTCCATGCCGCGGCCGCCGAGCACGTACGAGGGGCGTACGAGGACGGGGTAGCCGATCTCGTCGGCGATCTCCTTGGCCTCGGCGAAGGTGGTGGCGGTGCCGTGCTTGGGGGCGGGCAGGCCGGCCTCGGCCAGGACGCGGCCGAAGGCGCCGCGGTCCTCGGCGGCGTGGATCGCCTCCGGGGAGGTGCCGACGACGGGCACGCCGTTGTCCTTGAGCGCCTGCGACAGGCCCAGCGGGGTCTGGCCGCCGAGCTGGACGACGACGCCCGCGATCGGGCCCGCCAGGGACTCCGCGTGCACGATCTCCAGCACGTCTTCCAGCGTCAGCGGCTCGAAGTACAGGCGGTCGGAGGTGTCGTAGTCGGTGGAGACCGTCTCCGGGTTGCAGTTGACCATCACGGTCTCGTAGCCGGCGTCGCTGAGCGCGAAGGAGGCGTGGACGCAGGAGTAGTCGAACTCGATGCCCTGGCCGATGCGGTTGGGGCCGGAGCCCAGGATGATCACCGCGGGCTTGGTGCGGGGCGCGACCTCGGTCTCCTCGTCGTAGGAGGAGTAGAAGTACGGCGTCTTCGCGGCGAACTCGGCGGCGCAGGTGTCGACCGTCTTGTAGACCGGGCGGATGCCGAGCGCGTGGCGGACCTCGCGGACGACGTCCTCGCGCAGGTTGCGGATCTCGGCGATCTGGACGTCCGAGAAGCCGTGCCGCTTGGCCTCGGCCAGCAGCTCGGGGCCGAGCTTGTCGGCGGCGGCCAGCTCGTCGGCGATCTCCTTGATCAGGAAGAGCTGGTCCACGAACCAGGGGTCGATCTTCGTGGCGTCGAAGACCTCCTCCTGGGTGGCTCCGGCCCGGATCGCCTGCATGACGGTGTTGATGCGGCCGTCGGTCGGGCGGACCGCCTCCGCCAGCAGCTCGGCCTTGTCGCCGGGCTCGCCGGTGAAGGTGAACTGCGAGCCCTTCTTCTCCAGGGACCGCAGGGCCTTCTGCAGGGCCTCGGTGAAGTTCCGGCCGATCGCCATGGCCTCGCCCACCGACTTCATGGTGGTGGTGAGGGTGGAGTCGGCGGAGGGGAACTTCTCGAAGGCGAAGCGCGGGGCCTTGACGACGACGTAGTCGAGGGTCGGCTCGAAGGAGGCCGGGGTCTTCTCGGTGATGTCGTTGGGGATCTCGTCCAGCGTGTAGCCGACGGCCAGCTTGGCGGCGATCTTGGCGATCGGGAAGCCGGTGGCCTTCGAGGCGAGCGCCGAGGAGCGGGAGACGCGCGGGTTCATCTCGATCACGATGACGCGGCCGTCGGCGGGGTCGATCGCGAACTGGATGTTGCAGCCGCCGGTGTCGACGCCGACCTCGCGGATGATCGCGATGCCGATGTCGCGCAGCCGCTGGTACTCGCGGTCGGTGAGGGTCATCGCCGGGGCGACGGTGATCGAGTCACCGGTGTGGACGCCCATCGGGTCGAAGTTCTCGATGGAGCAGACGACCACGACGTTGTCGTTGCGGTCGCGCATCAGCTCCAGCTCGTACTCCTTCCAGCCGAGGATGGACTCTTCGAGCAGCACCTCGGTGGTCGGGGAGAGAGTGAGGCCCTGGCCCGCGATGCGGCGCAGCTCCTCCTCGTCGTGCGCGAAGCCGGAGCCGGCGCCGCCCATGGTGAAGGAGGGGCGGACGACGACGGGGTAGCCGCCGAGGGTCTCGACGCCGGCGAGGACGTCGTCCATGGAGTGGCAGATGACCGAGCGGGCGGACTCGCCGTAGCCGATCTTCTCCTTGACGGCCTCCACGACGCCCTTGAAGAGGTCGCGGTCCTCGCCCTTGTTGATGGCCTCGACGTTGGCGCCGATGAGCTCGACGCCGTACTTCTCCAGGACACCGTTCTCGTGCATGGAGATCGCGGTGTTCAGCGCGGTCTGGCCGCCCAGGGTGGGCAGCAGCGCGTCGGGGCGCTCCTTGGCGATGATCTTCTCGACGAACTCGGGGGTGATCGGCTCGACGTACGTGGCGTCGGCGATCTCCGGGTCGGTCATGATCGTCGCCGGGTTGGAGTTCACCAGGATGACGCGCAGGCCCTCGGCCTTGAGCACGCGGCACGCCTGGGTGCCGGAGTAGTCGAACTCGGCGGCCTGCCCGATGACGATCGGGCCGGAGCCGATGACCAGGACGGACTGGATATCGGAGCGCTTAGGCACGCTGGCCCTCCATCAGGGAAACGAAGCGGTCGAAGAGGTACGCGGCGTCGTGCGGGCCGGCGGCCGCCTCGGGGTGGTACTGGACGCTGAAGGCCGGCCGGTCGAGCAGCTGGAGCCCCTCGACGACCTGGTCGTTCAGGCATACGTGGGAGACCTCGGCGCGCCCGTAGGCGGTGTCGGAGACCTTGTCGAGGGGGGCGTCGACGGCGAAGCCGTGGTTGTGCGCGGTGACCTCGACCTTGCCGGTCGAGCGGTCCTGCACGGGCTGGTTGATGCCGCGGTGGCCGTACTTCAGCTTGTACGTGCCGAAGCCGAGCGCGCGGCCCAGGATCTGGTTGCCGAAGCAGATGCCGAAGAGCGGGGTCCTCCGCTCCAGGACGCCCTGCATCAGCGCGACGGGGTGGTCGGCGGTGGACGGGTCGCCGGGGCCGTTGGAGAAGAAGACGCCGTCCGGGGCGACCGCGTAGACCTCCTCCAGCGTCGCGGTGGCGGGCAGCACGTGGACCTCGATGCCGCGCTCGGCCATCCGGTGCGGGGTCATGCCCTTGATGCCGAGGTCGACCGCGGCGACGGTGAACCTCTTGGTGCCGATCGCGGGGACGACGTACGCCTCCTTGGTGGCGACCTCGGCGGACAGGTCGGCGCCCTTCATCTCGGGGGCCTCCTGGACGCGGGCCAGCATCGCCGCCTCGCCGGTGACCGCGTCGCCGGAGAAGATGCCGACGCGCATGGCGCCGCGCTCGCGCAGGTGGCGGGTGAGGGCACGGGTGTCGACGCCGCTGATGCCGACGACGCCCTGGGTGGCCAGCTCCTCGTCGAGGGTGCGGCGGGAGCGCCAGTTGGAGGGGGTGCGGGCGGGGTCGCGGACGACGTAGCCGGAGACCCAGATCTGCTTCGACTCGGGGTCCTCGTCGTTGACGCCGGTGTTGCCGACGTGCGGGGCGGTCATCACGACGACCTGGCGGTGGTACGAGGGGTCGGTCAGCGTCTCCTGGTAGCCGGTCATGCCGGTGGAGAAGACCGCCTCGCCGAAGGTCTCCCCCACAGCCCCGTAGGCGCGGCCGCGGAAGGTGCGGCCGTCCTCCAGGACGAGTACGGCGGGAACCTGGGTTCCCCGGGTGGAGGTCGTCATCGTGCGATGCCTTCCGTAGTGCTGGTGAGGTGGTTGACGGCGTCGACCCAGGCGGGGTGTTCGGCCGAGTGGTCGGAGCGGAATCCGGAGTCGATCAGCCGGTCGCCGAGCGCCCAGGTGATGACGAGGAGTCCGCCCTCGGGCAGGACCTTGCCCGCCAGTGCCCTTTCGGTGCGGGCGCCGCGCAGGTCGGCGGCCGGGACGAAGAAGTCCGCGGCGCCGGGCCGTACGACGTCGAGGCCCTCGGCGGTGAGGGTGAGCTCGACGCGGCTGCGGGTGCCGAGGCCGTGGGCGACGATCCGGTCGAGCCACTGCCCGGCGGTGGTCGACGCGTGGTAGCGGCCGGAGAGGGTGAGCAGCTTCTCGCCGTCCGCGGAGCCCTCCGGCGCGGTGGCCGGGGCCGGCAGGTCGGACTGGAGGTTTCCGCGCCACTTCCAGCCCTGGCGCATCAGCCAGTAGACGAACACGACGAGGACGACGAGTCCGATCACCCAGCTGATCCGTGCGGACCAGTCGGTCACTTCCGCCGATTTCCGCTCGGCGGCCAGGAGGTACAGGGTCTGTGTTGTCACGCGAGCTTCCCGTCGACGACCGTGGCACGGCCCCGCAGGAAGGTGTGGGTCACTCGGCCCGGCAGCTCGCGCCCCTCGTACGGGGTGTTGCGGCTGCGGGAGGCGAAGCCCGCGGGGTCCACCTCTCCACGGTATGCCGGATCGACCAGAGTGAGGTTGGCGGGCTCACCGGCCGAGACGGGGCGGCCGTGTCCTTCGAGGCGTCCGATGGCCGCGGGGCGCACCGACATGCGGTCGGCGACGCCGGCCCAATCGAGCAGTCCGGTCTCGACCATCGTCTGCTGGACGACGGAGAGCGCGGTCTCCAGACCCACCATGCCCATGGCCGCGGCGGCCCACTCGCAGTCCTTGTCCTCGTGCGGGTGCGGGGCGTGGTCGGTGGCGACGCAGTCGATCGTGCCGTCGGCGAGCGCCTCGCGCAGGGCCAGCACGTCGGCCTCGGTGCGCAGCGGCGGGTTCACCTTGTAGACGGGGTTGTAGCTGCGGACGAGCTCGTCGGTGAGGAGCAGGTGGTGCGGGGTGACCTCGGCGGTGACGTTCCACCCCTTGGATTTGGCCCAGCGCACGATCTCCACGGAGCCCGCGGTCGACAGGTGGCAGATGTGGACCCGGGAGCCGACGTGCGCGGCGAGCAGGACGTCGCGGGCGATGATCGACTCCTCGGCGACGGCGGGCCAGCCGCCGAGGCCCAGCTCGGCCGAGACGACGCCCTCGTTCATCTGGGCGCCCTCGGTGAGGCGGGGCTCCTGGGCGTGCTGGGCGACGACGCCGTCGAACGCCTTCACGTACTCCAGGGCGCGGCGCATGATGACCGCGTCGTCGACGCACTTGCCGTCGTCGGAGAAGACCTTCACTCCGGCGGCGGAGTCGTGCATGGCACCGAGCTCGGCGAGCTGCTTGCCCTCCAGGCCGACGGTGACGGCGCCGACGGGCTGGACGTCGCAGTAGCCGGACTCCTTGCCGAGGCGCCAGACCTGCTCGACCACGCCGGCGGTGTCGGCGACCGGGAAGGTGTTGGCCATGGCGTGGACGGCGGTGAAGCCGCCGGCCGCGGCGGCCCTGGTTCCGGTGAGGACGGTCTCGGAGTCCTCGCGGCCGGGCTCGCGCAGGTGGGTGTGGAGGTCCACCAGGCCGGGCAGCAGGACCTGGCCGGCCGCCTCGATCACGGTGGCGTCGCCGGCGTCGAGGCCGGTGCCGACGGCGGCGATGGTCTCGCCGTCGATGAGGACGTCCTGCGGGTCGCCGCCGAGTACCTTCGCGCCGCGGATAAGGATCTTGCTCATGGTTACTTGTTCTCCTCGGTACGGGCGGCGGTGGGGGCGGCTGACTCGTAGCCGCCGAGCAGCAGGTAGAGCACGGCCATGCGGATGGAGACGCCGTTGGCGACCTGCTCCACGACCGTGCAGCGGTCGGAGTCGGCGACCTCCGCGGTGATCTCCATCCCGCGGACCATGGGCCCGGGGTGCATGACGACGGCGTGCTCCGGCATCCTCGCCATCCGCTCGCCGTCCAGGCCGTAGCGGCGCGAGTACTCGCGCTCGGTCGGGAAGTAGGCGGCGTTCATCCGCTCGCGCTGCACACGAAGCATCATCACAGCGTCGGACTGGGGCAGCACCTCGTCCAGGCCGTAGCTGACGTCGCAGGGCCACTGTTCGACGCCGACCGGGACCAGGGTGGGCGGGGCGACGAGCGTGACGTGGGCGCCGAGCGTGGTCAGCAGGTGCACGTTGGACCGGGCGACCCGGCTGTGCAGGATGTCGCCGACGATGGTGATCCGGCGGCCGTCGAGGTCCTTGCCGAGCCCCGCGTCGGCGCCGACGAGCCGGCGGCGCATCGTGAAGGCGTCCAGCAGGGCCTGGGTGGGGTGCTCGTGGGTGCCGTCGCCCGCGTTGACGACGGCGCCGTCGATCCAGCCCGAGGTCGCCAGCCGGTACGGGGCTCCGGAGGCGCCGTGCCGGATGACGACCGCGTCGGCGCCCATCGCCTCCAGGGTGAGGGCGGTGTCCTTGAGGGATTCGCCCTTGGAGACGGACGAGCCCTTCGCGGAGAAGTTGATGACGTCGGCGGACAGCCGCTTGGCCGCCGCCTCGAAGGAGATGCGGGTACGCGTCGAGTCCTCGAAGAAGAGGTTGACGACGGTCCGGCCGCGCAGGGTCGGGAGCTTCTTGATCGGCCGGTCCGCGACCCTGGCCATCTCCTCGGCGGTGTCGAGGATGAGGACGGCGTCGTCGCGGGTGAGGTCGGCGGCCGAGATGAGGTGACGCTTCATCTGGGTGTTCTCCGGGTGGCTGGAGGTTTCAGGCATGCGGGCGCGCGGAAGCCGCCGCACGGCGGGCGGGCCGTACGGGCGTGAAGAGCTAGCGCTCGACCGCGGGGGCGGCCTGCTCGACCCCGAGCAGCACGGCGTCGCGGCCGTCCTCCTCGGCGAGCTGGACCTTGACCGTCTCCCGCAGCGACGTGGGGAGGTTCTTGCCGACGTAGTCGGCGCGGATCGGCAGTTCGCGGTGGCCGCGGTCGACGAGGACCGCGAGTTGCACCGCGCGGGGCCGGCCGATGTCGCCGAGCGCGTCGAGGGCGGCGCGGATCGTGCGGCCGGAGAAGAGGACGTCGTCCACCAGGACGACCAGACGGCCCTCGATACCCTCGCCGGGGATCTCGGTGCGGGCCAGGGCGCGCGCGGGGCGCAGCCTCAGGTCGTCGCGGTACATGGTGATGTCGAGGGAGCCGACCGGCATCCTGCGGCCGGTGATCTCTTCGAGCTTGGCGGCGAGCCGGCCGGCGAGGAAGACCCCGCGGGTCGGGATGCCCAGGAGCACCACGTCGTCGGCGCCCTTGGCGCGTTCGACGATCTCGTGGGCGATGCGGGTCAGGGCCCGGGCGATGTCGGGAGCCTCCAGAACGGGGCGTGCCGCATTGCCGGTGGCGTCGTACTGTGCGTCCATAAGAAACGGACCTCCTTCTCCGCCTCACGGGACGGACCTTAAAGGACGTCGAAATTGCGTCACCCACGTTACCAGGGCCCCTGCCGGAGCTCGCCCCCACCCCCGGGGGGAGCCGGTACGGACCATCTCAGCTTGACGCGACCAAGTAACGCTGCGTAACCTCACAGTGAGTTACCAGCCACGCGGCCCAGCCGCGTACGTTCCAGCGTCCGGGGAGCCTTATGTCCAGCGAATACGCAAAACAGCTCGGGGCCAAGCTCCGTGCCATCCGCACCCAGCAGGGCCTCTCCCTCCACGGCGTGGAGGAGAAGTCCCAGGGCCGCTGGAAGGCCGTCGTGGTCGGTTCGTACGAGCGCGGCGACCGTGCCGTGACCGTGCAGCGCCTTGCCGAGCTGGCGGACTTCTACGGCGTCCCGGTCCAGGAGCTCCTGCCGGGCACGACGCCCGGCGGTGCCGCCGAGCCGCCGCCGAAGCTGGTCCTCCAGCTGGAGCGCCTGGCGCACGTGCCGCCGGAGAAGGCCGGCCCCCTCCAGCGTTACGCGGCGACGATCCAGAGCCAGCGCGGCGACTACAACGGCAAGGTGCTGTCGATCCGCCAGGACGACCTGCGCACGCTGGCCGTGATCTACGACCAGTCGCCCTCGGTGCTGACGGAGCAGCTGATCAGCTGGGGCGTGCTCGACGCGGACGCGCGCCGCGCCGTCGCCCACGACGAGGGCTGAGCAGCACCTCGGAGAAACGTGCCGCCGGGTTCGGGGGGGGGCCTCACGGACGCCCCGCCGGGCC
>NZ_JBMNDO010000127.1:0-23336 GCF_052542855.1 Streptomyces sp. SAS_281 | reverse complement strand
GTACGACCGCGCGGCGGTCGTACCCCTCCGGACGTTCCGGGAGGCCGGCCGGGGCGCCCACGCGAACGGCCGGGCCCCCGAAGGAGCCCGGCCGCAGAGGTGTTACGGGGTCAGGTCAGCACGTGCCCGCGGGGCGGTCGCGCTTGACCAGGTTGGTGTAGCCGGTCGTGCCGTCGAGCCACAGGACGCGGTTGCCCTCGTCGGCCGCGCCGAAGACCTGGTCGCCGCGGTTGCAGGAGACGCGCTGGGCGCCACCCCGGCCGTCGGGGGCGACCTGGTAGAGCTTCGGCAGGGTCTCGTTGGCCCAGGAGGTCGCCATGGGCAGCGAGGTGATGGTGAGCGCGTCGTCCGACGCGGTCAGCGAGTAGGCGGGGAGAGCACCGGTGCCGGCCTCGGGGGTGACGGTGACGGGGTTCGTCCCGTCGAAGTTCGCGCGGCGCACCGCGGCCTGGCCGGAGTCGGTGACGTCGTTGTCCTCGATCCAGAAGACCCCGTCGTCGGTGACGGCGGTCTGGCCGATGCCGCCCACGTTGTTCTTGTCGATCGGCATCAGCGTCGTCTTGCCGGTGGCGGTGTCGAGGACCTCGACGCCCAGCTTGTAGCCGTCGGCCTCGGGCCACAGCTTGGCGTAGGCGATCTTGCCGTCGTGGACGGAGGGCAGCGCCGTGGAGCCGACCGGGTTGGTGAACAGCTCCTTGGTCTCCGACGTGCGGATGTCGATGGAGCGCGCCGCCGTCATCCCGGTGCGCGGGTTGACGTAGCTGTAGACGATGAAGTTGCCGTCGATGGCGAGCGAGTTGACGTTGGCGCCGATGCCGCCGACGACCTTGTCGATGCCGCCGCCGACGGGCCGCACGTGGAAGTTCACGGACGACGCGCCGTACTCCGCCCACGCGACGTTCTTGCCGTCGGTGTCGGCGTACACGTTGTAGTTGCCGTTGTTCGGGCTGACCAGTTGCGGCTGCCCCTTGCCCGAGGTGTTGCCGGCCCAGACCGAGTAGGGCTCGCTGCCGTCCTCGTTGGAGCGGGAGACGGCGTACTTGCCGCCGCCCGCGCCGAGACCGGTGCCCGCGATGTTGACCTTGGAGAGGATCGTGTCGGTGTCGACGCCGAGCGCCTTCTCCCAGCCGGGGGCGATGCCGTGGGCGTCGAAGGAGCGCTTCACGATCTTGAGCTGCGCCTTGGTGGCACCCAGCTCCTGCGCGGCGGCGATGACCGCGGCGCGGCCCTCGGTGAAGCCGTCGAGCGGCGTCATGTACGCGGACAGCGCGCGGTAGACGATCTGGTCCGCGAACTCGGGGTCGAGGTCCTGGCGCATGTCCCACAGCGCGCCCGAGAAGATCGTGGAGTTGAGGTGCACGCCGCCGCTGTCGCCGCGGTAGCTGACGCCGATGAAGTCCTTGGACGTGGTGGCGCCGTCGTTGAGGTCACGCAGGGCGCACTCGCGGGGGCCGGCGTCGGTGCACAGGTCCTCGCCGAGGAGGCCGGCGTCCGGGTCGTCCATGGAGACGTGGTTGGCCTCCAGGTCGATGGCGTTGCCGAAGTAGTCGGCGATGGCCTCGTTCATCGCGCCGGACTGGCCCGCGTAGACCAGGTTCGCGGTGTGCGTGACGACGCCGTGCGTCATCTCGTGGCCCACCACGTCGGTGTCGGCGGAGAAGGTGCGGTAGTCGCCGCCGCCCTGCCCGTACACCATCTTGGTGCCGTCCCAGAAGGCGTTGTTGTACGGCCGGCCGTTGTTGACGACTCCGACCAGGGAGAAGATGTACCCGTCCTTGCCGTCGAGGCTGTTGCGGTCGAAGTGGTTCTTGTAGAAGTCGTAGACCTTGCCGGCGGCCCAGTGGGCGTCCACGGCACCTGAGTTGGTGTAGTCCTCGCCGAGCTCGGGGCTCTCCGGCCGGAAGGTCCGGATGCTGGACGGGAAGCCACCGGACACACTCGACGCCTCGTAACCGCGGGCGTCGTACGTGGCGAGCATGGGGCCCGAGTACGGCGAGTTCGCGGCCCGCTTGCTGTAGTCGATCATCTGATAGGCGCCGGTGACGTCCTTGTACAGATTGATGTCGACCTTTTCGCCGTTGTAGCGGACGCCGCTGCCCTTGACGACGAGCTGGTCCGCCGCGGCGGGCGCCGCCTCCGCGGGCGCCGCGCCGTCCGTGGCACCGGAGGCCGCGGTCGTGGCCCCGAAGGTCTGGATGCCGCTGTACTGCATGACCGGGAAGCCGGAGTGCGCGTCGATGTACACCTCCTGCTGGACCGGCGAACCGTCGGCCGGGTTGGTGCCCGTGACGGTGATGTGCCGGGTCAGCACGCCGGTGCCCTGCGGAAGGATGGTGACGTCGCCGGCCTTGCCGGTGAACTCGGCGGCCGCCGCCTTCTCACCCTTGGCCGGTACGCGCAGTATGCCGCCGCCGAACTGGGCGCTGACGGCCCCGACCGCGCGCTCGATCGCGGTCTTCTCGGAGACCTTCGGGGCGACCGTGTCCAGCTTCAGCTTGGTGAAGTAGTTGCCCGAGGTGCCGGTGACGGCGCGCTTGCCGTCCTTCTTCGTCATGCGGACGACGTACTGGCCGCCGAGGACCTCGACGCCCTTGTACTTCTGCTGGAGGCGGACCGTCTCCTTGCCGCCCTTCTCGGCGGTGGTCCCGATGGAGGTCAGGTCCTTCGCCGAGGTGTCGGCGATGTGGTAGCGGCCCTTCTTGGCCTTGAGGTGGCCGCGGGCGGCGTCGGCCGCGCTGCCGGTGGCGGCGACCTCCTCGTGCAGACCGGTCACGAGCGAGGGGGCGTCGGTCTCACTGCCGGGCGTGGTCTCGGAGGCGGCGGGGGCGGCCGCCGAGGTGTCGGCGTGTGCTGCCGGCATGGCGGTGGCCATCAGGCCCGCCGTGGCCAGCAGCGCGGCTATGCCCTGTCCGACGACGACGCCGGTGCGGCGTCCCTGTGAACCAACTGCTCGTCTGCGTGCTGAAGTCCGCACGGTGCTCCTCCGGTTGCCTCAAGGGCGTGAACGGTTATCGGATGCCGTCATGGAAGACCCGTAGCGGGACGTGAACAATGCGTTCCACCTGCACACTTCTGGACGTGCACACTTGTGTGGCCTACACGCAGCGGCGAGGATCGCCTGGTGAAATGGGCTGATCTGGACGAACAGTGGCAGGCCCTCGGGCTCGGTGCGGACGAACTCCGGGTGTACGAGGCCCTGCTGAACACCCCCGGCGACACCACTCGGGCCGCCCTCGCCCGGAGCCTCGGCCTCCCGCCCCGGCAGCTCCGCAACGCGCTGGACCGCCTCGGCGAGCGCGGCTTCACCCGCCCCGCCCGGGGGCCCGGGTTGCCGGTCCCGGACGCCCCGGCCACCGCCCTGCGCAACCTCATCCACCTGCACCAGGCGGAACTGCTGCGGCGCGAAGCGGAGTTGGAGGAGCTGACCGGCTCCGTCGACCGGATCGCGGCGCAGCTCATGTCCGCCTCGCACACCCCGCGCACTCTCGGGATCGAGACGCTGCGGGGGCGCAAGGCGATCGCCGAGCGGGTCACCTCGCTCGTGGTGTCCGCGACCGAGGAGGTGGCCCTCCTGGACCGCCCCCCGTACGCCGCGAGCGAGCCGGACGGCATGCCCGAGCCGATCAACATGGCCGAGCCGGTCCGGCGCGGGGTACGGGTGCGGGCGGTGGTCGACCGGGAGGGGCTGAGCTTCCAGGGGCGGGCGCGCGGGCTGAACGTGCTGGCCGCGGAGGGGGTGCGGATCAGGCTCGGCGTGGATCTGCCGACGAAGCTGATCACCGTCGACCGCCGGATGACCCTGCTGCCGCCGACCGACGCGGCCGACCCCACCGCCACCGCCCTGGTGGTCAGCGACGCGCTCCTGAGCAACGCGCTGGTACCGCTGTTCGAGGCGGTGTGGGAGCGGTCCGTACCGATCGGCTCGGTCGACAACGCCCAGGTCACGGACGAGGACCGGGAACTGCTGACGATGCTCTCCTCCGGCCTGAAGGACGAGGCGATAGCCCGCCGCCTGGAGGTGCACGTCCACACGGTCCGCCGACGCATCAGCCGCCTGATGCGGGAGCTGAAGGCGGAGACCCGCTTTCAGGCCGGCGTACAGGCGGCTTCGCGTGGTTGGCTGAAACTGTGAGCGGCGGGGGCTTCCCGCACCCCTTCACCTGCCCCGGCGCTCCTTGAGGAAGGCACCCGCGAGGACGGCTCCGGCCAGGACCAGCGCCGAGTTGACCAGGACGGCGACCGAGACCCCGGAGAGCACGCCGGCCGGGCCGGTGTCGCCGAGCGCGGTCATCCGGGCGGTGGCGATCGCGCTCATGACCGGGATGCCGAGGGTGATGCCGACCTGCTGGGTCATCGTGGCGAGCCCGGTCGCGAGGCCCTGCTCCTCATCGGGGAGGCCCGAGGTCGCGGTGACCATGAAGCCGACGATCATCAGCATGTTGCCGATGCCCCCGACGAACGTGGCGGCCAGCAGGAGCCAGATCCAGGCGCCCGAGGTGCCGAGCGCCACCAGCGAGAGCGTGGCGAGGGCCTGGACGACTCCCCCGGCGACGATGGTCCTGCGGTTGCCGAAGCGGCCCACCACCCGGCCGCCGAGGGTGCCGCCGATCACGGTGCCGACGCCCAGGACGCCGAAGGCGAGACCGGTCGCGAGGGGGGCGTAGCCCAGGACCTCCTGGAGGTAGAGCGTCAGCAGGAAGACCAGGGACGTCTCGGTGACGAAGGCGATGAGCCCGGTGGCGTTGCCCCAGATGACGCTGCGGCGCTTGAGGATGCGTACGGGGACGAGCGGCGCGGTCGCCCGCTTCTCCACGAACCAGAAGGCGACGAGCAGGGCGAGACCGGCGAGGAGTGCCACGAGGGTGGTGGGGGCGGTCCAGCCGGTCGCGCCGGCCTGGGTCAGCCCGTAGACGAGGAGCAGCAGTCCACCGGTGACGGCCGCGGCACCGGGGACGTCGAGCCGGGGCCGCTCGGCGGGGCGCGAGTCGGCGATGACGGCCGGGGCCAGGGCGACGACGAGGGCGGCGACGGGGACGTTGACCAGGAAGGCCCACCGCCAGGAGAGCAGGTCGGTGAGGAGCCCGCCGAGGATCGCGCCCGCGGTGAACCCGGCGGACATCAGGGCGCCGTTGAGACCCAGGGCGCGTTCGCGCAGCGGGCCCTCCTTGAACGCGGTGGTCAGCAGGGCGAGCCCGGCGGGCGTGACGGCGGCGGTGGCGAGGCCCTGGAGGACGCGGGCGGTCAGCAGGACCTCCGGCGAGGTGGCCAGGCCGCCCAGCAGCGAGGAGAGGCCCAGGACCGCCATGCCCGCGATGAACAGGCGCTTACGGCCGACGAGGTCGGCGACGCGGCCGAACAGCAGCGTGAATCCGGCGGCGGCGAGGGCGAACGCGGTGGCGATCCACTGGAGGTCCTGGAGCGCGAAGCCGAGTCCTTCCCCGACGACGGGCAGCGCGACGTTCAGGATCGAGAAGTCCACGGCGATCATGAACTGGGCGCCGAGAAGCAGGGCCAGCACGAGCTTCTGACGCCCGGTCATGCGGGCGGGCGTCGGCGCGGCGGGGGCAGGGGGTGCGGCGGGTGCGGGGCGTGACGGGGTGCGGCTGGGTGCGGACATGGTCGTCCCTCCTCGGACAGAAGCTAAACGGTTCCGTGGTTCCGTTAAGATGGAGTGACCGTAGCAGAGGAATGCTCGTTAATGGAACTGGAGACCCGTTATGACATCCGAGGGTGTGGAACCCGGCACCGTCCGGCCCGGCGGGCGGACCGCCCGTGTGCGGGAAGCCGTACTGCGCGCGGCGGGCGACGCGCTGGCCGAGCACGGCTTCGACCGCCTCGACCTCGCCGATGTGGCCCGCCGCGCGGAGGTCGGCAAGACGACCGTCTACCGGCGCTGGTCCTCGCCCACCGGTCTCATCGCGGACCTGCTGGACGACATGGCCGAGCAGTCGTCGCCGCGCGCGCGGACCGGTTCGCTGGCGGACGACCTCAGGGCGAACGCGCGGCTGGTGCTGAAGACGCTCACCGATCCGCGCCAGGGCGCGCTGTTCCGGTCGGTGATCGCGGCCGCGACCTGCGATCCGCGTACCGCCCAGGCGCTGCACCGCTTCTACGCGATCCGGGTCGAGGAGTGGGCGGGCTGCGTCACCGAGGCCGTCGAACGGGGCGAACTGCCCTCCGGCACGGACCCGGACGAGGTCGTACGCGCCGTCTCCGCGCCGCTCTACTACCGGCTGCTGGCCAGCGGCGGCCCGCTGGACGAGGCCGCCGCCGACCGGGCCGCCGGCGCGGCGGTCCTGGCGGCGAAGGCGGGGGCGTACGTGAGGTGAGGGCGGGGGCTCCGCGAAGGAGCCGGGCTCGGGGCCCTCGGCCCGCCGCCCGGCCTACCCCGCGAGTGCCGCCCGCAGCCGGACCGCCCACGGGTGGTCCGCGCCCTGGGCCAGCGTGATCGTCTCGGCCAGCCAGGCGCGCGCGTGGTCGTCCAGGACGGGCAGCGCCGCCTCGAAGTCCCGCTCGTCCTTAAGCCGCCGGGACTTGGACTTGTAGAGGAGCTGGACCTCGGGCGCCAGGTACGGGACGCCGTCCGGGGAGACCCGGCCCAGCCGCCCCAGCGGGAGGCGGATCCGGGCGTCCCGGCGGAACACCCAGTCGTCGCCGTCCGTGCCGTCCAGCATGAACTGCAACCGCCACGGCTCGTCCGGGCCCGGCCGGCACCAGATGTCGTGGACACCGGCGGGCAAGGTCTCGCCGGGGCGCCAGGGCCGCAGCGTGCCGGGCGGATCCGCGGCCCACCACTCCCAGCCGGGCAGGACCCGCTGGACCTCCGCCTGGTCGCGGCGCAGCAGGAGCACGTCGATGTCGCCGTGCTCCCGGTACGCGCGGCCCACCGCGAGCTCGACCGCGTAACCGCCGGCGATCCACCACGGGCGGCGCAGCGGGGCGAGCAGGCGGACGGCCTCGGCGAGCGGCGGCGGGTCCCAGACACCCCACGGGGTCTCCGTACGCACGGCGGTCAGCCCTGTCGCAGGAGGTGGCGGTAACTGTCGGGGTGTTCGCGCAGATAGGTGGCCAGGTCCACGGCGGGGCGGCCGGTCAGCGTCGGGACCGCGTCCGAGACGGTGGCCATCTCGCCCGCCGCGATGGCCTCGTACGAGGTGACCCAGCCGGCCACCTCCCAGTCCTGGGCCCCGTACCCCGCCCGGGAGGCGTACGCCTCCTCGCGGGTCTCCGGCACGTAGGTGACGGCCCGTCCGGTGACCCGGCTCAGCTCCTCGGCCGCCTCGGCGAGCGTGAACGCCTCGGGGCCGGTCAGGTCGTAGGCACGGCCGTCGTGCGAGGGGCCGGTCGCGTCGGTGTCGGCGAGGAGCACGGCGGTCGCGGCGTCGGCGATGTCCTCGTGGGCGACGGCGGCGACCCGGCCGTCCCCGGCGGGGCCGCGCAGCACGCCGTCCGCACCGGTCATGGCGGGGAGCCCGGCGAGATACCAGCTGTCGCGCAGGAAGGTGTACCGGACGTCGGCGGTCCGGATGTGCGCCTCGGTGTTCCAGTGGTCCCGGGCGAAGGTGAAGGTGGCGTCGGGGGCGGCGCCCAGGAAGGAGACGTAGACGATGCGTTCGACGCCGGCCGCGACCGCCGCGTCCACCGCGGTCGTGTGCTCGCGGACCCGGTCGGGGCTCTCGTGCGCCGAGACGAGGAACAGGGTGTGCGCCCCGGCCAGGGCGCGCCGCATGGCCTCGCCGTCGCCGTAGGGCGCGGGCGGCGCGAGGTCGGCTCCGGGGAGGGCGGGCAGCCGGGACGGGTCGCGGCCGAGCAGCCGGACGGGAACGCCGGCCCGGGCCAGCCGGGCGGCGACGCGGCCGCCGAGCGCGCCGCTCGCCCCGGTGACGGCGGTGGGCGGACCGCTGGTGACGGCCCCGGGGGCGGGGCCGGTGGCGGGGCTCATGCGGGGGTGCCCTCCTCGGACGGCCAGGGGCGCACCTCGACGACCGCGTCGACGGGAAGCGGCCCGTACAGGTGCGGGAACTCCTCGCCGCCGGGCACGGCGGCCTCGTACCGCAGGGGTGCGGTGAGCCGGCCGGGATCGATGACGAGGACCACGAGCTCCTGCTCGGCGGCCCCGGCCCGGCTCTCCGCGCCGTACAGCATCTCGGCCACCCCGGGGAGCTGGTGGGGCAGCGAGCAGTGGATGAAGCCCTCTTCGTGCAGGGTGCGGCCGCGGGTGGACATCTCGTACGTCCCGATCCCGCGCGCCGCCTCCCAGAGCGGTCCTTCGGTGAGGTGCAGCAGTTCGGCCATGGGCCGAGGCTAACGCCGCGACGGGTGAGGAGCGCGGCCCTGTGGATAACCCCTCGCCGCGTCGGCGCGGCGGCCCGCTCCTCAGCCCGCCAGGAGCTTCGCCTCCGTCTCCGGGGCGAGGCCCACGGCGGGACGGTCGGCGCGCTGGGGCGCCTCGCCGCCGATCCCGCGCAGCCACCTCCAGGTGTCCTCGACGGTCTCCTCGACCGGGCGGCAGCGCAGCCCGGTGGCGTGGGCGAGCCCGACGTCGCCCTGGTGGAGCGTGTCGTACACCTCCCCCGGCGGCAGCCACACCGGCAGGTCGGTCCACGGCTCGACGCCCGCCGCGAGGATCTTCTCCGCCGGGGTCCAGCGCAGTTCGGCGCCCGAACCGGTGGTGCGCACACAGGCGTCGAGCAGTCCGCCCATGGTGGTGTGACCCGGCCGGCTGACCAGGTTGTACGGGCCGTGCAGCCCGCGCTCCGCCGCGTCGAGCACCCAGTCGGCGAGGTCGCGCGCGTCGATGTACTGGATGTCCGTGTCGGGGGTGCCGGGGGCCAGGACCGGGCCGCCGCGGGCGATCCGGTTCAGCCACCAGGGCAGCCGGCCGATGTTCTCCCAGGGGCCGAGGATCAGGCCGGCCCGGGCGAGGAGGGCGCGGTCGCCGAAGGCGTCCTGGGCTGCCAGTTCGCCGCCGCGCTTGGCCAGGGCGTACGGCTGGTCGTCACCGGCGTCCGGCGAGGCGCCCGCCACGACGGGGCCGTCCTCGGCCAGGCCCGCCGGGGCCGGGTAGTCGTAGACGGAACGGCTGGAGACGTACGTGTAGCGGGCGGCACGAGTGGACAGCAGCCGGGCCGCGTCGCGCACGGCGGAGGGCGCGCCGCTCCAGGTGTCGACCACCAGGTCCCAGCCGGGGCCGTCGGCGGCGGCGAGTGCGGCCAGGCCGTTCGCGGCGGTGCGGTCGCCGATGATCTCGGCGGTCCCGGGCGGGGGCGCGTGGTGACCCCGGTGGAAGACCGTGACCTGCCCGCCGCGCGCGAGGGCCGCCTCGGTCACGGCCCGGCCGACGAACTGCGTACCGCCCAGCATCAGAAGCCTCATGTCCCCGACTCTGCCCTGTCGCGGCCCGCTCCGGAACGGTCCACGCTCTCGGCTGAATCACCCGGAGGCGGGAACTCCCCGGGCAGGCCGCCGGGCCGGGCGCGCCGGCTCAGGAGCGGGCCAGCGGACTGCGGTTGCGCAGCAGCCACTGGTGGTATCCGGCCACCCGCCGCGCCGCGTCCCGGTAGGCGGCCTCCAGTTCCGCGTAGACCGCGGTCATGTCCGCGCCGGGGCGGGAGACCAGGAGCAGCCGGACCGCGAGCGGGTCGTCGCGCAGCGGGCGGATCGCCATGTCGTCGCGGGGCCCGGAGGTCGGCTGGCAGGGGGCCACCGCCTCGCCGAGGACGACGAGGGAGGCGGCGGTGAGGTAGTCGCCGTGCAGCACGGCGGGGGCCAGCCCGGCCTGGTCGAACATCCGGCGCAGACCGTCCCATTCGCCGTCCACCGTGGGATCGACCATCCACCGGTCGGCGGCCAGGTCCGCCAGGTCGACCACGGGCAGCGCGGCGGCCGGGTGGTCGCGGGCCATGGAGACGAACTGCGGTTCGCGGTCCACGAGGACCCGCTGTTCCAGCCCGTCCGGGACGGCGAGCGGGCAGCCCTCCACCTCGTGCACGAAGGCCACGTCGAGCCGGTCGGCGTCGACGGCGCGGAGCAGGGCGCGGGCGGAGACGTCGACGTGGAGCGAGATGTCGGTCCCGGGCAGCCTCACGCGGAGCCGGCGCAGCCAGCCGCCGATGACCCGGCTGGCGGTGCAGCCGATGCGCAGCCTGGGCCCTTCGGCGGCTGCGGCTTCCGCCTTCGCGTCGCTGACCAGGGCGCTCATGCCGTCGACCAAGGGACGGGCGCGGCTGAGGACGGCGTGGCCGAGGAGGGTGGGGCGGCAGCCGGTGCGTTCGCGGCTGAAGAGTTCGGCGCCGAGCGCGTTCTCGATGCGGCGCAGCTGCGTGGTGAGCGCGGGCTGGCTCACGCCCAGGGTGCGGGCCGCCCGGTGCAGGCTGCCGGTGTCGGCTATGGCGCACAGCGCCCTGAGGTGTCTCACCTCAAGCTCCATGGTGCCGAGATTAGGGCGGTCCGCCGGGCCGCACCATGGGCCGTAACCCTGCCAAAGGGGGTCGATTCACCGGGCGTTGGGCGCGCGGACCGCGGGTGTGCACGGTATGTCCGCGCTTCGGTGATAGGGCCGCGTTATCACCGGCTGACATCATCCGCGCGGGCTCCGGTTCCCCGACACTCTCTGCGTACCACCCCCGTCCGAGTCCGTTCATCGGACGGGTTCCTCTGACAGGCAACTGGTAGGAGACCCCCCACATGAGACACCCCAGGACCGTCATGTCGGCCGTGCTCGGACTCGGCCTCACCGTCGCCGCGCTGGGCGCGGGACCGGCGATCGCCGCTCCGGAGGCGGCCGCCACGGCCGCGCACGTGGCGTACTCGGCCAAGTCCGCCTCGCACGAGGACGCCGCCGCCAACAAGGCGTTCTTCGAGGCGGTCGCGAAGTCGGTGGCCGAGAAGCGGGCGGCCAACCCCGGCGTCCAGTCCGTCACCATCGTCTACAGCGCCGCGAACGCCCCCAGCTTCCGCACCCAGATAGCCAACAGCGCCTCGATCTGGAACAGCTCGGTCTCCAACGTCCGGCTCCAGGAGGGATCGAACCCCGACTTCGCGTACTACGAGGGCAACGACTCCCGCGGCTCGTACGCGAGCACCGACGGTCACGGCAACGGCTACATCTTCCTGGACTACACGCAGAACCGGCAGTACAACTCGACCCGGGTCACCGCCCACGAGACCGGGCACGTCCTCGGTCTGCCGGACCACTACTCGGGGCCGTGCAGCGAGCTGATGTCGGGCGGCGGCCCGGGCACGTCCTGCACCAACCCGTACCCGAACGCCAGTGAGCGCAGCCAGGTGAACTACCTGTGGCAGTACGGCTTCGCGGCCACGCTGACCAAGGCCGGTTCCTGACCGTTCCCGCTCGCGCCGACGGGCCGCCTCGCAGGACGAGGCGGCCCGTCGCCGTGCCGGAGGCCGTCAGCCGGTGGCACCGTATTCCGTACGGACCAGGGTCAGCAGTTCGTCCGCCGTGAGCCCCAGGCCCCTGGCCTCGGCCACGGTCTCGCGGACCCGTTCGAGGAGGCGGGCGCGGTGCGGGGACGCGCCGTCCGCGATGGCCGCGCCCCGGCCCCGGCGCAGCTCGATCAGTCCCTCCTCGCGCAGCCGCTGGTAGCCCCGCAGCACCGTGTGCACGTTGACGCCGAGCGATTCGGCCAGGACGCGGGCGGCGGGCAGCCGCTCACCCGGGGCCGCCGCGCCGTCGGCCACGGCGCGGCGCACACAGGCGGCGATCTGGTCGCCGAGCGGCACGGTGGAGGTGGGGTCGACCCGGAAGAGCATGGTCAGTGGTCCGTTCGGCGCTGGTCGATCAGGGTGTTGAGGAGCGCGGCCCCGGTCGCCGAGTCGTCCACGGTCACCGCGAAGTCGCGGCCGTTCGACAGCCGGGCCACGATGGCCTCCCCGGACCGGATCATGACACCGCTGCGCCCGGGCCGGATGCGGTACCCCCAGCCGCCGTACTCGGTGAGCGGGCTGATGTCACGGCTGGCCGCCGCCTCTATCCGGTCCAGCGGGACCCGGACGCGCGGCCAGGGCAGCAGCCCGGAGACGGTGATCCCGCGCCGGTCCACGATGACGTACGGGCGGGCGAAGCTCGCGATGAGCAGCCCGAGGGCGAAGGGCAGCACGGCGAAGGGCCAGCCGGCCGTGAACAGCACGGCGATACCGGAACCGACGACCAGGAGCGCCGTGAGCGGCAGCCACCAGGAGCCGGCGCCCCGGGCCCACCCGGCGACCTCCCCCTCCCCCAGCACGACGCGCTCCCCGCCCGCCTCGGGCCCGTCGTACCCGGCCGGTTCGGGCACGGGCGTCAGCGCGGCCAGGAGGTACCCGAGCCCGAAGGCGACGACGCCGGCCCCGAAGGCCGCGGCCATGTGCCACATGGGGAAGTGGACGCCCTGTCCCCGGCCCTGCGCGTCCTCGACCGCGTCCACGTTGACGAGGAGGACGACCCCCAGGAGGTAGCCGATGAAGGCGGCGAAGGCGTACCCGAAGCCGACCAGCACGCGGTGTGCCCGGCCGGGGAACTTCCCGAACCCCGCCATCAGCGT
Source organism: Streptomyces sp. SAS_281 (assembly GCF_052542855.1). NCBI lineage: Bacteria > Bacillati > Actinomycetota > Actinomycetes > Kitasatosporales > Streptomycetaceae > Streptomyces > Streptomyces sp. SAS_281. Next base: position 10,794 of record NZ_JBMNDO010000127.1, on the reverse strand, counting down.
CCACAGGAGACCGGTGCCGAGCAGGACGAGTGTGGTGACGACCAGGTACGAGGTCTGGCCGGCGTAGTCGTCCACCCGGCCGTTGCCCACGAAGTGGCTGGCCAGCTGCGCGGGCAGCCGGTCGCGGCGGGTGGCGAAGAGCAGCAGGTCGACGGCGAGTGCGAGCACGAACGGCAGGGCGGTGAGCACCACGCGGCCGACGGATTTCAGGTTCATCAAAACCTCCCTTGTTCGCATGTTAGTAGAACAATGAAGGTGACGGCAACGAGGGGCGCACAGGAGAGGGCTGCGGGGCGGTCCGGCACCCGGCCGGCCGGTCAGGCCGTTTCGAGCGGGAACGCTCCCCGGTGGCCCGTACCGGCGCCCTCCGTCGGCCGGGGTTCGAACTCCCGGCAGCTCCAGACCTCCTGGACGAAGCCGGTGCGCCGCTCCCACAGGCCCAGCACGTCCTGCTCACCGGCCGTGCCCCGGTACGCCTCCTTGGCGCCCCGGAAACAGGCGAGCCCGCCGGAGAGACCGCGGCCGGGCGCCGGGGCCGGGAAGTAGTCGGAGAACGCGCAGGCTATGCAGGTCCGCAGACGGACCCCGGGCGGCAGCTCCCGCTGGATCGTCGCCAGCGCGGCCCCGAAGTCGCTCTCGGCCCGCTGAGAACCGAAGGCCGCCCCGCCGAAGCGGAGTTCGAGGTACAGATACGGGTCGGGCCTGCGGAGGGACAGCAGGCAGCTCAGGGTCGCCTGCCGCTCCACCCCCTCCGCCATGACGGGGAACGGCAGGTCCCACTCCAGGACGCAGTCGCCCAGGACGCCGTCCGTCAGCGCGAACAGCCCCTGCTCCGCCGGCCCGGCCGCCACCGGGCGCAGGCCGTCGAAGCTGCCGCCCTCGAAGTCCACGCCCCGGACGCGGAGGCGGAGTTGCTGCCCGTCGGTGGTGAGGATGACGGCGTCCGATCCCTGCCGGTCCCGGTACCACCCTGCCCACGACTCATCTGTCATGAGCAGGGACTGTAGCCCCTGCCTCCGACACCGCACCTGCCGCCCTCCGCTTGGCCGGAGCCGCCCTGCGGCACCTCCTTCCGACGGGTGGCTCGTCAGTGCTTCCGGCGGGTCACGAACTCGGCCAGGGCCAGCAGGTCGCCCCCCGCCGAGAGGTCCGGGACCGCCCTGGACAGATGGTGCACGGCCCGCGCCATGCGGTCGGCGGCGCAGCTCTGCGCCCAGTCCCGGCCGCCCGCCCGGTCCACGGCCTCCGCGGCCCGGCTCACCTCGGCGCGGGTGTTCATCGCGCCCCGGTACAGCTCGGCCAGCTCCGCCGCGGCCGGCCCGCCCGCGGTGAGCGCCGCCACCACGGGCAGCGACTTCTTGTGGGCGCTGAGATCCGCGCCGACCGGCTTCCCGGTCTGGGCCGGGTCGCCCCAGATGCCGATCAGGTCGTCGATCAGCTGGAAGGCCAGGCCCGCCTCCCGGCCGAAGCCGTCCATGGCCCGGACGGCCCGCTCGTCGGCGCCCGCGTAGAGCGCGCCCAGGGCGCAGGCACAGCCGAGCAGCGCGCCGGTCTTCGCCGTCGCCATGGTCAGGCACTCGTCCAGCGACACCTGGTCCGGGTCGCGGTCCTCGAAGGCGCAGTCGGCCTGCTGGCCCGCGCACAGCTCGATGACACAGGTCGAGAGCCGGGCCGAAGCGGCGGGCGACATCGCTCTGCCGTCCTCGGCGAGCAGCCGCTGGGCGAGGGCCAGCATCGCGTCGCCGGCGATGACCGCGTCCGGGACACCGAACACCGTCCAGGCGGTGGCCCGGTGGCGGCGGGTGTGGTCCTCGTCGATGACGTCGTCGTGGAGCAGGGTGAAGTTGTGGACGAGCTCGACGGCGACGGCGGCCCGGACGGCCTGTCCGGGGTCACCGCCCAGGGCGCGGGTGGCCGCCAGGACGAGCGCCGGTCTGATCGCCTTGCCCGCGCCGCCCGCCGCCGGGCTGCCGTCGGCGTGCTGCCAGCCGAAGTGGTACATCACGACGCGCCGGATCGAGCCGGGCAGGGAGGCGACCGCCGCCCGCAGGTGCGGGTCCACGAGGGTCCGGGTGTACTCAAGGAGCGCCGCGGCCTCGTTGCCCTCGGTCGCGGCGTCTGTTCGGGTCATGGTCAATCGGTCACCCCTGTCGTTGCCGCCCCAGGCCCGGCCTCTGTCGCGGCCGGGCCGGGGGTGTGGGTGGTTGCTGAGAGCGCGGGCGGCCGGGGGCCCGGACCGCGAGGGGTCCGGGCCCCGGGGCTCACCGCCAGCGGCTGACCTCGACGTTCTCCAGGACACCGAGGGCGTCCGGGACGAGGACCGCCGCGGAGTAGTAGGCCGTCACGAGGTAGGAGATGATCGCCTGCTCGTCGATGCCCATGAAGCGGACCGAGAGGCTGGGCTCGATCTCGTCCGGGATGCCCGTCTGCTGGAGGCCGATGACACCCTGCTCGGACTCGCCGGTCCTCATGCAGATGATCGACGTGGTGCGGGCGTCGCTGACCGGGATCTTGTTGCAGGGGAAGATCGGGACGCCGCGCCAGGCCGGCACATGGTGCCCGCCGACGTCCACGCTCTCCGGTACGAGGCCGCGCTTGTTGCACTCACGGCCGAAGGCGGCGATGGCGCGCGGGTGGGCGAGGAAGAGCTTCGAGCCGCGCCGGCGCGAGAGCAGTTCGTCCATGTCGTCGGGGCTCGGCACCCCGTCGTGCGGCTGGAGCCGCTGACCGTAGTCGCAGTTGTTGAGCAGGCCGAACTCGCGGTTGTTGATGAGCTCGTGCTCCTGGCGCTCGCGCAGCGCCTCGACCGTGAGCCGCAACTGCTGCTCGGTCTGGTTCATCGGCTGGTTGTAGAGGTCCGCGACGCGGCTGTGGACCTTCAGGACGGTCTGGGCGACGCTCAGTTCGTACTCGCGCGGCGCCGCGTCGTAGTCCACGTACGTATGCGGGACGACGGCCTCGCCGACGTGGCCCGCGGAGAGGTCGATCTCCGCCTCGCCGTACTTGTTGGTGCGCTGCTGCGGAAGGCTCAACAGGCCGGCGAGATGGGTGCGCAGCGAGTCGGCCCGTTCGGCGAGGTTGAGCACGTCGGCGCGCGAGAGCGTCAGCACCGTGCACGCGGTGACGGCGCGGGCGGTGTACTCCCAGACGGCGTCGCCCTCGATGAGGGAGTGGTCCCCGAAGTAGGCCCCGTCCGCGTGGACGCCGAGCACCGTCTCGTCCCCGTAGGGGCCGGTGCCGACCTTCTCGACCTTGCCGTGCGCCAGCAGGTAGACCCGGTCCGCCGCCTCTCCCTCGGTCGCGAGGAGCTGCCCGGCGGGGATGTCGCGCTGCTCGCACCTCCTGGCCAGCTCGGCGAGCACCTCCTCGTCCCCGAAGTCCCTCAACGCCGGCAGCTCCCCCAGCTCGGCGGGGATGACCGTGACCCGGTCCCCGGTCTGCACGAACGTGACGCGGCCGTCCCCGACCGAGTAGCTCAGCCGGCGGTTCACCCGGTACGTGCCGCCCTGCACCTGGACCCACGGCAGCATCTTCAGCAGCCACCGTGAGGTGATCTCCTGCATCTGCGGAGCGGACTTGGTGGTCGTCGCGAGGTTCCGCGCGGCCGCCGTGCCGAGACTCTGCTGCGGCGGCACCTGCGCGTTCTGAACCTCTTCACCAACGGACATCTGTCGTCCTCTCGATCTATCGGCTGACCTGCGGGAAGAACACTTCCAGCACGAGGACGGGGCACGCCATTACACAAAAGAGTGCGACTAATCGGGCTTTGGGCGGGGCACAACGCAGCGCGATACCCGCTCGATGCCCACGCGATGCCCCCGGCGGGCTTGAATTTGTATCCGGAATGCCAATTACCTAATCTGGCCGCCATGCGGCTGACCAGATTCACCGACGTCGCGCTGCGCGTCCTGATGCGCCTCGCCGTCGTGAAGCACGAGGACCCGCCGACCACCCGCGAGGTGGCGGCGACCATGCAGGTGCCGTACTCGCACGCCGCGAAGGTCGTGGCCCGCCTCCAGCACCTCGGCCTGATCGAGGCGCGACGGGGCCGGGGCGGCGGGCTCACCCTGACCGAGGCGGGCAGGACGGCGTCGGTCGGCGCCCTCGCCCGTGAGCTGGAGGAGCCCGGCGACGTCGTCGAGTGCGAGGGCTCCACCCCGTGTCCGCTGCGGGCGGCCTGCCGGCTGCGCGGCGCCCTGCGCGAGGCCCAGGAAGCCTTCTACGCCTCGCTGGACCCGCTCACCATCGCGGAGCTGACCGCCGCACCCACCGGCCCCCTGCTGATCGGCCTCAGCAGCGCGCCACCGCCCCGGGACTGACCCCCGCCGCACCGGGCCGCCGGCCCGGTGCCTACACTGCCGTTAAATGCGCATCCAAGATGCCAATTCAACATCCGAGGAGTCACGATGCTCTCCGAGTCGTCCACCGCCACCGTCCGCGCCACCCTGCCCGCCGTGGGCGCGGCCATCGGGGACATCGCCGATCTCTTCTACCGCAAGCTGTTCGACGCCCACCCGGAGCTCCTGCGCGACCTGTTCAACCGGGGCAACCAGGCATCCGGCGCCCAGCGCCAGGCGCTCGCCGGCTCCATCGCCGCGTTCGCGACCCAGCTGGTCGAGCAGCCCGGCACCCGCCCCGACGTGATGCTCGGCCGGATCGCGCACAAGCACGCCTCGCTCGGTGTCACCCCGGCCCAGTACGAGGTCGTCCACACCCACCTCTTCGCCGCGATAGCCGAGGTCCTGGGCGACGCGGTGACCCCCGAGGTCGCCGCCGCCTGGGACGAGGTCTACTGGCTGATGGCCAACGCCCTGATCGCCATCGAGGAGCGGCTGTACGCGGAGCAGGGCGTCGTCGCCGGCGACGTCTGGCGCGAGTGGGAGGTCGTCTCGCGCACCGAGGAGACCGACGACGTCGCCCGGTTCCGCATCCGCCCCGCCGACGGCTCGCCGGCCCCCGCCTTCCGCCCCGGCCAGTACGTCTCCGTCCAGGTCGAACTCCCGGACGGCGCACGCCAGATACGCCAGTACAGCCTGTCCAGCGCACCCGGCTCGGCGCTCCGCTCGATCACGGTCAAGCGGGTGCACGGCAACGACGCCCCGGACGGCGAGGTCTCCCGCCACCTGCACGCCGAGGTCCGCGCCGGTGACCGGCTCCGGGTCTCCGCCCCGTACGGCGACCTCGTGCTGAAGTCCGACGAGGCACCGCTGCTGCTCGCCTCCGCGGGCATCGGCTGCACCCCGATCCTGTCGATGCTGGAGCACCTCGCGGAGTCGGAGCACCGCGCCCCGGTCACCGTCGTGCACGGCGACCGCTCCCCCGCCGACCACGCGCTGCGCACCGACCACACCGCACTCACGGCCAAGCTGCACGACGCCGCCGCCCACTTCTGGTACGAGAACCCGGAGGACGGCCACCCCGCCGACCGCACCGGGCTCGTGGACCTGAGCGGCCTCGTCGTCCCGTCGGGCACGCACGCCTACCTCTGCGGCCCGCTGCCCTTCATGCGGTCGGTCCGCACCCAGCTGCTCGCCAAGGGCGTCCCGGCCTCCGACATCCACTACGAGGTGTTCGGCCCCGACCTGTGGCTCGCCTCCTGAGCCAGGCCGTGTCCGGATCGGCTCGCACACGATCCGAACAGGGCCCCGCCGTCGCTCCGCGACCGGTCGGGGCCCTTCCGGCCGGGTAGAACCGCTCCTACACGCACCGAAGGAGCCGGCCATGTCCTCACCCATGTCCGCGAGCGCTTTTCTCGCCGCCCTCAAGAAGGAAGGGCTCACCGTCGTCGAGGTCGGCGACTGGCGCAGCCACAACCGGAACCACAAGGGCCCCTGGGGCCCCGTGAACGGCGTGATGATCCACCACTCCGCCACCGACGGGACCGACGCCACCGTACGGATGTGCCGCGACGGCCACCCCGATCTGCCGGGGCCGCTCTGCCACGGCGTCATCGCCAAGGACGGCCGGGTCCACCTGGTCGGCTACGGCAGGACCAACCACGCGGGGATGGGCGACGGCGACGTGCTGCGCGCCGTCGTCGGGGAGAAGAAGCGCCTTCCCCACGACAACGAGGCCGACACCGACGGAAACCGGCACTTCTACGGCTTCGAGTGCGAGAACCTCGGCGACGGCAAGGACCCGTGGCCCGACGCCCAGCTCGAAGCGATCGAGAAGGTCTCGGCGGCCCTCTGCCGCCACCACGGCTGGACCGCTCGCTCGGTCATCGGCCACCGCGAGTGGCAGCCGGGCAAGGTGGATCCGAAGGGCTTCTCGATGAACGACATGCGCGACCGCGTCCACGACCGCCTCAAGTGAACCCCGGGCGGCGTGCCCCTCCACAATGGGGCACATGCACGCCCCGTCTCCCGCGTCCCGGCTGCGCCCGCTGCTGCCCTCGCCCGTGCAGCCGGCCGACGACGAGCGCTTCGCCCGGCACGGCGTGACGCTGCTGCTCAAGCGCGACGACCTGATCCACCCGGACCTGCCGGGCAACAAATGGCGCAAACTCGCGCCCAATCTGGCGGCCGCCGCCGGGCGCCCCGTGCTCACCTTCGGCGGCGCGTACTCCAACCATCTGCGGGCCACCGCCGCCGCCGGCCGGCTCCTCGGATTCCGCACCGTCGGAGTCGTACGCGGTGACGAGCTGGCCCACCGCCCCCTCAACCCCTCGCTCGCCCGGTGCGCCGCCGACGGCATGCGGCTGCACTTCGTGGACCGGGCGACGTACCGCGCCAAGTCCGACCCGGCGGTCCTGGCCGGGCTGCTGGAGGCGTACGGGGACTGCGAGCTCGTCCCGGAGGGCGGCAGCAACGCCCTCGCGGCCCGGGGCTGCGCCGCGCTCGGGCGCGAACTGCGGGGCGTGGCCGACGTGGCGGCGGTGGCCTGCGGCACCGGCGGCACCCTGGCCGGGCTCGCCGCCGGACTCGCGCCGGGGCAGCGCGCGCTCGGCGTCCCGGTCCTGCGCGGCGGCTTCCTGGGCGAGGCGGTGCGGGAGCTCCAGCGGGAGGCGTTCGGCGGTCCGGCGGGCGACTGGTGGCTGGACGAGCGGTTCCACTTCGGCGGCTACGCCCGTACGACACCCGGCCTGCACGCCTTCGCAAACGATTTCGAGGACCGGCACGGGCTGCCCGTGGAGCGACTGTATGTGGCCAAAATGCTGCACGCGCTCACCGTGCTGACCGAGGAGGGCGCCTTCCCCGCCGGAACCACGGTCGCGGCCGTGATCACCGGCCGCCCCGAGGAGGCCGAGGGGGCTCAGCCGTCCTCCCGGTAGGCCGCCGCCTCCTCCAGGTCCAGGCGGCGCAGCAGGGTCCGCATCATCTCGTCGTCGATCCTGCGCTCGTCCCGCAGCCGCACGAAGACCTCCCGCTCGGTCTCGATCATCTCGCCGGCCAGCCGCCGGTAGGTGTCGTCCGCCGACTCTCCGGTGACCGGGTTGGCCGCGCCCAGGCGTTCCCACACCGCGTTGCGGCGGCGTTCCAGGACGGTCCGCAGACGGTCCGCGAGGGGCTGGGGCAGCCGGTTGCGCTCATCGGTGAGCAGCGCGTCCAGACGGGCCTCGGCGGCCGTGGACGCCTCGTTCTGGGCCTGCGCCTCGGCCAGGGTGTCGGCCTGCCGGTCCCGGCCCGGGAGCTTCAGCACGCGCACCAGGAGCGGCAGCGTGAGCCCCTGGACCACCAGCGTGCCGATGACGGTGGTGAACGTCAGGAACAGCACCAGGTTCCGGGCCGGGAAGGCCGCGCCGTCAGCGGTGACGAGGGGGACGGAGAAGGCGATGGCGAGCGAGACGACCCCGCGCATCCCGGCCCAGCCGACGATCAGCGGCGAGGTCCAGTCCGTACCGGTCTCGCGCTCCCTGATCCGCCGCGACAGCCACCGGGGCAGGTAGGTCGCCGGGTAGACCCAGACAAAGCGGACCACCACCACGGCCAGGAAGACCAGCACCGCGTACCCGGAGGCGTCCGCCACGGAGTACGCGCCGAGCCCCTTGAGCACGAACGGCAGCTGGAGGCCGATCAGCGCGAACACGGCCGACTCCAGGACGAAGGCGACCATCTTCCAGACGGCGGCCTCCTGGAGCCGGGTGGCGAAGTCGACCTGCCAGGACCGGTGGCCGAGGTACAGCGCGACGACGACCACGGCGAGCACCCCCGACGCGTGCACGCGCTCGGCCGCCGCGTACGCCACGAACGGGATGAGGAGCGACAGGGTGTTCTGGAGCAGCGGCTCCCGCAGACGGGTCCGCAGCCAGTGCAGCGGGACCATGAGCAGCAGGCCGACCCCCACACCCCCGACCGAGGCCAGCAGGAACTCCTCCACCCCCGCACCCCAGCTGATGCCCTCCCCCACGGCGGCGGCGAGCGCCACCTTGAACGCGGTGATCGCGGTGGCGTCGTTCACCAGGGACTCGCCCTGGAGGATCGTCGTGACACGCGCGGGCAGCCCCACCCGGCGCGCGATCGCCGCGGCGGTGACGGCGTCCGGCGGGGCGATCACGGCACCGAGCACCAGCGCGGCGGTCAGCGGCAGATCGGGTACCAGCAGATACGCCAGCCACCCCACCGCGACCGTCGCGAACAGCACATAGCCGACCGAGAGCAGCGCTACGGGCCGCAGGTTGGCCCGCAGGTCCAGGTAGGAGCTGTCCACGGCGGCCGTGTAGAGCAGGGGCGGCAGCAGCAGGGGAAGCACGACGTGCGCGTCCAGGGTGTACGACGGCACCCCCGGCACGTACGAGGCGATCAGGCCGACGGCGACCAGGAGAAGGGGGGCCGGCACCGGCGTGCGGCGTGCGAGGCCCGCGGTCGCGGCGCTGCCCGCGACCAGCGCCACCAGGGGCAATGCGTCCATCCCATGATCCTCGCATCCGTCGTAACCTGGCCATCATGAGTGGTTGCCCGCATGTACCGGATCTGCCGCGCCCCGAGCCCGCGCCCCTCGGTGAGACCTGTCCCGAGTGCCTGGCGGCCGGCACCCACCCGGTGCAGCTGCGGCTGTGCCTGAGCTGCGGCCACGTCGGCTGCTGCGACTCCTCGCCCGGGCGGCACGCGACGGGTCACTTCGAGCAGACCGGCCATCCGGTCATGCGGAGCTTCGAACCCGGTGAGAACTGGCGTTGGTGCTTTGTCGACGGTTCGATCGTCTGACGTCCGGGTACGTCAAACCGGCGCGCGTTGTTCGTAATTGAGCGACGCAGCCCCCTAGGCACTGTGTGTACTCATGGACCTACCATGAGTGACAGCCACGGGAGGGGGTTCCGGCGACACGGCATCATGGATCGCGATAGCGTCGCCGGACCGAGAACCGAAGACGTACCGCATGGCTCCGGGCACTCTTCCCGGAACCTCGAATGAGTTTGTGCCACCTTGGAGGTGAGGGTGTCCCAGATCGCAGGCGAGCCCGGGAATCAGGACTTCGTAGAGGTCCGGCTGCCCGCTGCGGGTGCCTACCTGTCGGTGCTGCGCACGGCCACGGCCGGTCTCGCAGCACGCTTGGACTTCACTCTCGACGAGATCGAGGACCTTCGCATCGCGGTGGACGAGGCGTGCGCGATCCTGCTCCAGCAGGCCGTGCCCGGTTCCGTCCTGAGCTGCGTCTTCCGCCTCATCGACGATTCACTCGAGGTGACGGTCGCGGCCCCGACCACGGACGGCCGCGCCCCGGAGCGCGACACCTTCGCCTGGACGGTGCTCTCCGCGCTGGCCGGGAAGGTCGACTCCTCCGTCGCCGACGACCGTACGGTCAGCATCAGCCTGTACAAACAGCGCGGCGCGGGACCCGGGCCGGCGTGAGCAACGGGAACGGGGACGGTCCGGTGCGGGACGAGACGATCCGACCAGGGGTGGTGCGTGCGGCAGGCATCCCGGATCAGCAGGCCCTGCCTCATCCGGTGGACGGGGCGGACATGCCCCGTGCGGTGGACGGGGCGGACGGGCCCGCCGGTATTACGGTCGCGGTGGAGCAGTCGCAGGCGGAGCGGGCGGGCCAGATGAGCGAGCACGGGCACCACGATCCAAACGACCGCAGCGGGGCGCGGGCGTTGTTCATCGAGCTGGGCAAGCTCCCCGACGGTTCGCCGGAGCGGGCCGAGCTGCGCAACCGGCTGGTGCGGATGCATCTGCCGCTGGTGGAGCACCTGGCCCGCCGCTTCCGCAACCGCGGGGAACCGCTGGACGACCTGACCCAGGTCGCCACGATCGGGCTGATCAAATCCGTCGACCGGTTCGACCCCGAGCGGGGCGTCGAGTTCTCGACGTACGCGACGCCGACGGTCGTCGGGGAGATCAAGCGCCACTTCCGGGACAAGGGCTGGGCGGTGCGGGTGCCGCGCCGCCTCCAGGAGCTGCGGCTCTCGCTGACCTCGGCGACCGCGGAGCTGTCCCAGCTGCACGGCCGTTCGCCCACGGTGCACGAGCTGGCGGAGCGGCTGGGGATCTCCGAGGAGGAGGTCCTGGAGGGCCTGGAGTCGGCCAACGCGTACAGCACGCTCTCGCTGGACGTGCCGGACACGGACGACGAGTCGCCGGCCGTGGCGGACACCCTGGGCTCCGAGGACGAGGCGCTGGAGGGCGTGGAGTACCGGGAGTCGCTGAAGCCGCTGCTGGAGGACCTGCCGCCGCGCGAGAAGCGGATCCTGCTGCTGCGGTTCTTCGGCAACATGACCCAGTCGCAGATCGCGCAGGAGGTCGGCATCTCGCAGATGCACGTCTCGCGGCTGCTGGCCCGCACCCTGGCGCAGCTGCGCGAGCGGCTGCTCGTGGAGGAGTAGCGGGCGCGGTGACACGGGAAGAGGCC